>DATNMV010000261.1:0-2337 GCA_035602175.1 Allostellaceae bacterium | reverse complement strand
AGACCCGCGCGCGTTCCACATCCGCCGGCTGGAAAGCCGGCACGAAGCTCAATCTCGAGCGCTCGCTGCGTTTGGGCGACGAGCTCGGCGGGCACATGGTGATGGGACATGTCGATTCCGTCGCGACCGTCCTGGCGCGGCGGGTGGAAGGAGATTCTGTCCGTCTCACGCTCGAGGTGCCGCGGCCGCTGGAGCAGTCGATCGCGCCCAAGGGTTCGATTTCGCTCGACGGCGTTTCGCTCACCGTCAACGAGGTCGAGGGGCGGCGCTTCGGCGTCAACCTCATTCCGCTGACGCTGGCCAAGACGACCTTAGGGCAGCTTCAGCCGGGAGATAAGGTCAACCTCGAGCTCGACGTCATCGCGCGCTATGTCGCGCGGCTGTTGGCGCGGGAGACGGCATGAGCTTCGTCGAAATCGCCTCGCCGACCGAGGAAATCATCGAGGAGGCGCGCAACGGCCGGATGTTCATCCTGGTCGACGACGAGAGCCGCGAGAACGAAGGCGACCTCGTCATTCCGGCGCAGATGGCGACGCCCCAGGCGATCAACTTCATGGCCAAGCACGGCCGCGGCCTGATCTGCCTGGCGCTGACGCGCGAGCGGGTCGAGCAGTTGAAGCTGCCCCTGATGCCGCAGCAGAACGCCTCGCGGCTCCAGACCGCCTTCACCGTCTCGATCGAGGCGCGCGACGGCGTGACCACCGGCATCTCCGCGCCGGACCGGGCGCGCACCGTGGCCGCCGCCATCGACCCGAGCAAGGGACCGGACGACATCGTCACGCCCGGCCACGTCTTTCCGCTGATGGCGCGCGACGGCGGCGTGCTGGTGCGCACCGGCCATACCGAGGCGGCGGTGGATATCGCGCGGCTCGCCGGCCTCAATCCCTCGGGCGTGATCTGCGAGATCATGAACGACGACGGCACCATGGCGCGGCGCGCCGACTTGATCGCGTTCGCGCAGCTGCACGGCATCAAGGTCGCGACCATCGCCGATCTGATCGCCTATCGCCGCCGCCACGACCGTATCATCGAGCGCACCCTCACCACCGATTTTCCGGCGACGCATGGCGGCACGTGGCAGATGCATGTCTACGTCAACAAGGTCGCCTATGCCGAGCACATCGCCCTGGTGAAGGGCGACATTTCGACCCACGCGCCGGTGCTGGTACGCATGCACGCGCTCAGCGTGCTCGACGACGCGCTCGGCAGCGTCAGGAGCGGCCGCGCCGGCCTGCTGCAAGCCGCCATGGGCATGATCGCCAAGGAGGGCAGGGGCGTCGTCGTGCTGCTGCGGGAATCCACGCCCACATCGCTGTCGGACCGCGTGCGCGGATTCCTGGAAACCGGTAAGACGGTGCCGGAGCTGCGCGATTACGGCATCGGTGCGCAGATTCTGTTCGACCTCGGCGTGCGCGACATGATCCTCCTGTCCAACATTCAACGCAGCATCGTCGGCCTCGAAGGCTATGGACTGACGGTCACCGAACGCCGGCCGATCGAATCCGGCCGCTGACATGGCCAAGAAGCCCCAGATCCTGATCGTCGAGGCGCGCTATTACGCCCATATCGCCAACGAGCTGCTGCGCGGCGCGCAAGCCGCGCTCGAGGCGGCGGGCGCCGATTACGACAGGATCGAAGTGCCGGGTTCCTTCGAAATCCCCGCCGCCATAGCGCTCGCGGCGGCGGCCAACAAATACGACGGCTTCGTCGCGCTGGGCTGCATCATCCGCGGCGAGACCTCGCATTACGACCTGGTTTGCGGCGAAAGCGCGCGCGGCATCCAGGATCTGGCGCTGCGCGGCATCGCCATCGGTTTCGGCGTGTTGACGGTCGAAAACGAGCGCCAGGCCATGGCGCGTGCGCGCAAGGACAAGAAAGACAAGGGCGGCGAGGCGGCGCGCGCCTGCCTCGCCATGATCGGGCTGCGCCAGCGTTTCGCGGACAAGAGCCGGTGAACGCGCAGCCCGGCCGCAGGCGGACATCCGCGCGGCTCGCCGCGGTGCAGGCGCTCTACCAGATCGAATTGACGCAGGCCGAACCGCGCCAGGTGATCGAGGAATTCCTCGCCCACCGGCTCAGCGAGACCGGCAAGGACGAGGATTTCGGCGAAGCCGACGAGGAATTCTTCGAGGCGATCGCCGATGGCGCGGCGGCGCACGAGGCCGAGCTCGACCGCGTGATTTCGGCCGCGCTGACGCCGGACTGGCCGCTCGCCCGGCTCGAATCCGTGCTGCGCGCCATCCTGCGCTGCGGCGCTTTCGAGCTGGCGCATCGCCCGGACGTGCCGGCGGAAATCGTCATCAACGAGTATCTCGACATCACCCATGCCTTCTTCGG
>DATNMV010000260.1:0-2391 GCA_035602175.1 Allostellaceae bacterium | reverse complement strand
GCCCGCGCAGCGTGATGGGAGAAAACAGGACGCTAGCCATGCTTAAAGTTCCTTTCAGTCCTTGGTGTCGAGCGCGATCGGCACGCCGGGCTGGTATTTGGCGGTGCGGATCGCGAGCGCGGATTTCACATGCGCCACGTTGGGCGCGGGGGTGAGCTTGCTGGTGAGGAATTTCTGATAGGCGTCCCAATCCGCGGCCACGATCTTCAACAGGAAATCGGTCTCGCCGGCGAGCATGTGCACCTCGCGCACCTCATCCCATTCCGAGGCCATCGCCTCGAAGGCCTTGAGGTCGTTCTCGGCCTGGCTCTTCAAACCCACCTGGGCGAAGACGGTGACGCCGAAGCCCAGCGCCTCGGGATTGACCTCGGCGTGGTAGCCGCGGATGAACCCCGCCTCTTCCAGCGCGCGCACGCGCCGGAGGCAGGGCGGCGCAGAAATGCCGGCGCGGTGCGCCAGATCGACGTTGGTCATGCGGCCATCGGCCTGAAGGTCGCTCAGGATCCGCCGGTCCACCTTGTCGAGCTTGATCCGCCGCATCCCAAAGCCATCCCGATTTTTTGGCCGTTTTCTTCGCCGGAAATCTTCTGTCTCGCGGCCCGGCCCGCCGGCAACATCCGTGCCGTTTTGGCGCGACCTTCTGCGGTTCATCGTAGTATACGGTAATAATATTGCAAGCCGGGCTCCGGCGCGGGGGCGGCAATCGACCGAGGGACGATCGAGGTAGCGGGCATGGTGGATGAGGCGCCGGCAAAGCAGCCCACCGTCTGGGCGGTCCATGACGGCAAGATCGGCATGGCGAGCCAGGTGCTCGGCCTGGTCGAGGCGCTGGGCTGGCCCTTTGCCGAAAAGGTGCTCAAGGTGCGCGCGCCCTGGCGCTATTTGAGCTCGCAGCTCTGGCTCAACCCGTTTTCGGCGCTCGACCCCGCCGGCGACCGCTTTGAATCGCCCTGGCCCGACGTGCTCATATCCTGCGGCAACATGACGGTGGCGCCGGCGCTGGCCGCCAAGCGCGCCAGCGGCGGCCGCATCTTCTGGGTGCAGATCCAGGATCCGCGCTTCGCCCGCCGCCGCGCCGATCTGGTGGTGGCGCCGAGCCACGACCCGTTGAAGGGCGCAAACGTCTTCCGGACATTGGGCGCGGTGCATCGCGTCACGCCGGAAAAGCTGGCCGAGGGCGCGCGGCATTTCGCGCCCGCCTTCGAGAAACTGCCGCGGCCGCTGGCGGCGGTGCTGATCGGCGGCGACAACCGGGTCTACCGCCTGACCAAGGCGCGGCTCGACGTGCTGACCGGGCAGCTCGCCGGGCTGGCGCAACGCGGCTTCGGCCTCGCCATCACCACCTCGCGGCGCACCGGCGCCGCCGCCACGGCGCAGCTGCGCGCGCGGCTCGAACCGCTCGGCGCCTATATCTGGGACGGCAAGGGCGAGAACCCGTATTTCGGCCTGCTGGCGCTGGCCGACGTCGTCATCGTCACTTCGGATTCGGTGTCGATGGTGAGCGAGGCCGCTTTCTCCGGCAAGCCGGTGCACGTGTTCGAGCTCGAAGGCGGCTCGGCCAAGTTCGCGCGCTTCCACCAGGCGCTGCGCGACGCCGGCATCAGCCGCCCGTTCCGCGGCGCGATCGAGCGTTGGGTCTATACCCCGCCCGACGACACCGCGCGCGCGGCGGCGGAAATCCGCCGGCGTTATGCCGCGCGGAAAAAGTGATGACGCCGCGCGCAGCCTGGTTCGCCGCCGCCTTCATCGTCGCGATGGGCGCGCTGGTGCTGTTTCCCGCTATCGATTTGTGGACCAGCGGGCTGTTCTACCGTCCCGGCGCGGGGTTTTACCTGGCGCAATGGCCGCCCTTTACGGCGATCCGCGCCGCCATGCCCTATTTCGTGGGTTTGCTGGCGCTGGCGTCGGCGGCATTGCTATGCATGCCGGGACGGCGGCGCGCGGGAATTTTCCTGCTGCTGGCGCTGGCGCTGGGACCGGGGCTGGTGGTCAACAGCCTGTTCAAGGACCATTGGGGCCGCGCCCGGCCGGCCCAGGTGGCGGAGTTCGGCGGCGACAAGCGCTTTTCCCCGGCCTTTGTGCCGAGCGACCAATGCCGCAGCAATTGCTCCTTCCCGGCGGGCGATCCGGCGGTGGGGTTTTTCCTGGTCTCGGCGGCGTTGCTGTTGCCCGGATGGAAAGCCCGGCGCAATGCCGCGGCCGGCGCCTTGGCGTTGGGCGCGTTGCTGGGATTGGTGCGCATCGCCCAGGGCGGGCATTTCCTGTCCGACGTGGTCGCATCGGGGCTTCTAGTCTTCGCCGTAAGCTGGGCGCTTTACCGTTTGATCATCGCCTGGGACGGGCTTGGCGCGTTTGCGGCGGTGTTGTGCAAGCCGCCCCCGAATCTCAAAT
>DATNMV010000259.1:0-3402 GCA_035602175.1 Allostellaceae bacterium | reverse complement strand
CGAGGCGGCGTTGGAGATGCGTTCCTCTTTGAGCCGCGGATCGGCGAGCTGGTCGAAACGCACCCGCTTGGCCCCGGCCTCGGCGTCCTTCGGGTCCGCCGGATCGCCGCCGGCGAGCAGCACCTGCAACGCGGCGGCGCGGTAGAGCAGGCCGCTTTCGAGATGGGCGAGGCCATAGTGATCGGCGAGCCGCCGCGCCAACGTGCCCTTGCCCGAGGCCGCGGGACCGTCGACGGCGATGATCATGGAGTGATCATCCCGTCTTGGCCGCGGATATCCGCGCGCCCAGGCCGTTCATCAGCTTGGCGAAGCCGGGGAAGCTGGTGGCTATGGTTTCGCCGCCGTCGATGCGCACCGGCTCGCGCGCGGCGCCCCCCAGCACCAGGAAGGCCATGGCGATGCGATGATCCAGCCGCGCCGCCACCTTGGCGCCGCCCTTGGGTCGCGTGCCGGTGCCCTCGACGGCGAGGCTGTCGCCCTCCACCTCGACCCGAACTCCGCAGGCCTTGAGCCCGGTTGCTATGGCTGCCAGCCGGTCGCTTTCCTTGACGCGGAGCTCGCCCAAGCCGTGCATCACGGTGCGGCCCTTCGCAAAGGCCGCGGCAACCGCCAGCACCGGATATTCGTCGATCATGCTGGGCGCGCGCGCGGCCGGAACTTCGATCCCATGAAGCTCGCTCGTCCGGATCCGGAGATCGGCCACTTTCTCGCCGCCCTGTTCGCGCAGCTTGGTGAACGCGATCTTGGCCCCCATTTCGGCGAGGGTCGCGAACAGGCCGGCACGCAGCGGATTGACGCCCACGCCCTGGATAGCGATGTCCGAGCCCTTGGTGATCAACGCCGCCACCGCCGGGAACGCCGCCGAGCTCGGATCGCCCGGCACGGCAATATCGGCTCCGCGCAATTCAGGCTCGCCGGCAAGCGTGATGCGCCGCCCGTTCTCGACCTGGGCGATGGCGATGCGCGCCCCGAAATGCCGGAGCAGGTTTTCGGTGTGGTCGCGCGTGGCGACGGGTTCGATCACCGTGGTTTCTCCCGGCGCATTCAGACCCGCGAGCAATACCGCCGATTTGACCTGCGCCGAAGGCACGGGCAGCGTATAGACGATCGGCAGCGGCGCCGGTGTTCCGGTCACGGCCAGCGGCAAACGCATGCCGTCGCGGGCGGTGAAGCGCGCGCCGAAACGCGACAAGGGCTCGGTCACGCGCCCCATCGGGCGGCGGCGCAGGCTGTCGTCGCCGGTGAAGAAGGTGATGAAGGGATGCGTCGCCGCTGCGCCGATCAGCAGCCGCGCCCCGGTGCCGGAGTTGCCGAGATCGAGCACGCTTTCGGGTTCGCGCCAGCCGCCGGTGCCCATGCCGTGGACGCTCCATGTGCCGTCCGGGCCCCGCTCGATGCGCGCGCCGAGATCGCGCAGGGCTTGCGCGGTGCGCAGCACGTCCTCGCCCTCGAGCAGGCCCGTGATGCGGGTGCGGCCGATGGCGAGCGATCCCAGGATGAGCGCGCGGTGCGAAATCGATTTGTCGCCCGGTACGCGGCAGCGTCCCTTGAGCGGGCGCGATGAACCGGAGGAAAGTGCGGTCACGGGCGTTCGATTTCCGATGTCATGGTCTGGGCGGCTGTCTTTAGCACAGGGCGGATATTCGCGCGACGGGGGCGCTGGCGCCGGCCAAGCCGGGCCCGGCGGGGGCGGCAATTTTTGCTTTTGACAGCGGCGGCGCGTCATGGCAAAGGGCCGGTCGAGGAGGCCGGGCTGTCCGGCCGGTGTGGAGGGGTCGTGGCAAAGATCGATTGGGGCACGAAACGTATCTGCCCGAATTGCGGGGCGCGTTATTACGACATGCGCCGCGTGCCGATCGCCTGTCCCAAATGCGGCGCGCCTTTCGACCTCGAAGCCCTGGCCAAGCCTCGCAAGACGCGTGGGGCCCCCGTGCCCGTGCCGATACCCGAGGAGGTGGTGCCGATCGCCGACGAGGAGCTCGAGGCCGATCTGGCCGCCGAGCCCGAGGAAAGCGGGGCCGTGGTCGAGATGCCGGTTCCGGTGCCCGCTGCGGCGGCCGAGGCCGAGGTCGAGGAAGCCGAGGCCGAGGAAGGCGCGGCCGGCGAGAAGGAGGAAGAGGAGGAGGAGGTGATCGAGGACGCCTCCGAGCTCGGCGAGGACGAGGACGACATGGCCGAGGTGATCGAAAACGTCGACGACGAGGACGAGCGGTAGCGCGTAGCGCAGAAGCGGGCCTGGTCTTCAGGCTCGCGGCGTCGCGCGCAGTTAAAGAAAAAGGGGCCCCTTTGCGGCCCTTGCCGGAAGGCGGTAAAATCTTATTTACGGATCACGGCCTAGCTTCGGAGCGGGCCAAGGGCGCGGGGTCATAGCTCAGTTGGGAGAGCGCTACAATGGCATTGTAGAGGTCGTCGGTTCGATTCCGACTGGCTCCACCAAATCGAGAAGGGCTCGGACGGCAACGTCCGGGCCCTTCGGCCAATTATTAAGGATTTGGCTTCGCACGACGCCGCAGGCTTGAAGATTCAGCCTGCGGCCGTGCTGCGCGGAGGGTTCAGGCTGGATTGGGCCCTTGATCGGGCCCGGTCCACGCCCCACATTATTATCGAAGGGCGGCGCCAAAAGGGCCGTCCGGATGTCAGGGGATGCCCATATGGGGCCCCGTTTCGGACTTAGCTCATCGGAGGAGGTCCTCGTGTCCCGTTTGTCGCTGTTCAATTCGCCCCTGTTGCTGGGCTTCGACCATTTCGAGCGTGCGCTCGACCGCGTCGCCAAGACCACGGCCGACGGCTATCCCCCGTATAATGTCGAGCAGGTCAGCGAGAATGCGTTGCGCATCACACTCGCGGTCGCCGGTTTCACCATGGACAATCTCTCGGTCCAGATCGAGGACAACCAGCTCGTCATCCGCGGCAAGCAGGAAGAGGACAAGGACCGGGTCTATCTCCATCGCGGCATCGCCGCGCGCCAGTTTCAGCGCTCCTTCGTGCTCGCCGACGGCATCGAGGTCGGCGCCGCTCGGCTCGAGAACGGCCTGCTGCATGTCGACCTGGCACGTCGCGTGGCGGAAAGCCGGGTCCAGCGGGTGGAAATCCGCGGCCAGAACGACAATGAATCGGAATCGGCGGGGGCGAAAGGTAAAGCGTAGCACATGACGTGCGAAGCAAAAGGTAAAGAGTCATGACCATGAACCGAAACGAAATCGAACGGCTGAAGCAGATCTCGCCCAAGGAATTCGCTTATTGGGGCCTGCAGGACATGGCCTATATCCGGCGCGTCACCGTCAATGACCAGCCGGCCTACGCGATCCACGCCGCCGACGGCACGCCGATGGGGGTGATGCCGCGCCTCGACGTGGCGCAAGTCGCGGTGCGCCAGCACGATCTGGAGCCGCTCAGCGTCCA
>DATNMV010000258.1:0-2283 GCA_035602175.1 Allostellaceae bacterium | reverse complement strand
CGCGAATAACTCGCCCGAGGAATAGGGCACCACCACGATGTCGCCTTCGACCGCCGGGCTGGCCGAGCCCAGAAGCCCGGTCGGTTCCGGAATGCCGTTATGCGTCCATAGGCGGTGACCGTCGGCCGCGGCAAGCACCTGAAGCTCGTTGTCCACGGTGATGGCGAAAACCCGCCCTTCGGCGACGGTCGGCGAGCCGTGAATCGGACCCGAAACCGGCTGGCGCCAGATCACCTTGCCGCTGGCGGCGTCGAGCGCGAGCACCTCGGCATATCCGGAGGCGACATAGAGCCTGCCGTCGGCATAGGCGACGCCGCCGCCGAAATCACCGTCATCCGCATCCTTGGGCTGGATATCGAAGCGCCAGATGCGGTCGCCGCTTTTGGCATCGTAGGCGGAGACCGTGGTCTGCCCGTCCATGGCAAAGACGCGGCCGTCGGCAACCACCGGCTGGGCCAGGACCCGGCTGTAACGCTTGTTGCCCACGCCGATGCCGCTTTTCCAGGCGCGGCTGATTTTTTCGCCGAGCGCGAGATGGTACATGGCGTGATTGGGATATCCGCCCGCCTCGGGCCAAGCGGGATTGTCGAAGGGCGGCGGCAGCAGGATCGGCTGGCCTTCGAGCTTCGGGTCGGGCGACAGACGTTTGTCGAGATCGAGCACCGAGATGCGCGTGCCCTCGATCGGGGTCTTCTTGTCGCCGCCGCAGCCGGCGAGCAAAACCGCCGTCAGCGCCAAGCAGGCAAGTGCACGGGCGATCATTGGCCGAGCCCCGACAGCATCTGCGTCGCCCGGGTGCGCGTACCTGAAGGCGCGGTCTGATCGCCGGCAAGACGCTGATAGCTCTGGCGCGCGCCATCCTTGTCGCCGGATTTGAGCTGGGCCAGGGCGGTGAATTCGAGCGCGACCGCGTGCCAAGGATTGGCGCCGTCGGTCAGCGGCTTCAGCCGGTCCACCAGCGCGGCGGCATCGCCTTGGTCGAGCGCATAGCGGGCATAGAGCAGCGTCGCCGCGTCGCGATATTGGGGATCGAGCGATGAATCGGACGATATCTGGTCGTAAAGCGCGAGCGCGCCGGGAACATCGCCGCCGCGCGCCTTCAAGGCGGCCTCTTCGAATTTCGCCAGCACGACATGGCCGCCGCCCGCGCTCGCGGCCAGGCCGGCGAAGGCGTCCGCCGCCGCCTTGTCGTTGCCCTCGTGCTCCAGATCGAGCGCCGCGGCGAAGCGCACGCCTTCGGCCTCGCGCTGGCTCAACTGGTATTGGCGCCAGCCGGTATAGCCCGAGACGCCGACGATGACGGCCACCAGCAGCACGATGAGGTGCCAGCGGTATTGCGCCCACAGCTTGGCGTATCGGTCGCGCCGCAGATCTTCGTCGATTTCTTGAAAGATGTCGCTCAAACCACGCTCCGAGAGGGAAAAACCGGTATCCGCGAAAGCGGCCGTACCATAGCCCCTCCCCCGCCAACCTGCAATTCCGGGCGGGGCCTGGGCGCTGGACCTAACGGAGAAAATAGGGAAGACTTGGGCCATGGCGACGGTTTCCCGCCTCACCGATCACCGCCGGCACCGGCGCATTTTCTTCAGCCGCCGCGAGCTCGACCAGTTGCTTCAGCTCTATAGCCGCCAGGTGGCCCGCGGCGAATGGCGCGATTACGCCATCGACCATGGCGACGACCGCGCCGTCTTTTCGGTTTTCCGCCACAGCCTCGACATGCCGCTTTACACCATCGTCAAGACCGCGCCCGGCTCGTCGCGGCACGGCGATTACGCGCTGCTGCACCGCCGCGCCCGGCTCGCCAGCGGCCAGGCGCTGCACGAGGTGCTGGCGCTGCTGCAACGCAGCCTGGGCGGGCCACGGGCGCTGGGCGCCTGGCCGGCGACTTCGTCCTGATTTAGCTCCGCGCCGTCCCGCTCAGGGCTTCCAGGCCTTGGCCTGCGCCAAGACGGCGGCTGGGTCGAAGGCATTGACCTCGGATATCAGATCGTTGGTGACGACGTCGGATGCAGTCACCGGCTGCTGGAACACGCCGGCTTTCAGCAGGAAGTCGAGATAGGCCTGGTAATTCGTCATCGAGCTTTCGCCCCAGCGCTTGACCCCGGCCTTGTCGAGCTTCCAGTTCACGATCCGCGCCTGCAGCGTCTTGATGTCGTCGCTGAGCGCGGTGGCGTCATCCTTGCCGGTAGCCTTGGTATAGGGAAACTGTTCCCAGTTGATCCGCACCGCGGCCTCGGGATTGGCAATCGCGAACACCGTGCCCATGGCGTAGCCCTTGGCCAG
>DATNMV010000257.1:0-5289 GCA_035602175.1 Allostellaceae bacterium | reverse complement strand
CAGCAACCTGCCGCACAGCGCGCGCGCCGCGCGCGGAACAGCGGCCCCGGCGCAGGCGACCGAAACGCCGCGGCCGATCGCCGCCGGCGTGTTGGGCATGGCGCGCACGATCGCCGCCGCGGGACCGAGGCTGCGCGCGATCGAGGCTATGGTCTTGCCGGCGGCGATCGAGAGCGTGACCGCGCCGGAGGATGCGAAGCGCCGGTAATAGGGCAACACCTCGTCGAGCATTTGCGGCTTCACCGCCAGCACCACCGCGGCGGGCGCGAGCCGCGCCGGCAGTTTTTCCGGGGCGGAATAATAGCGCGCGCCCTTGATGCGCCGCGCCGGCCTCGGTTCGACCACGTGGAAGGGACCGGGAACGCGATTCGCCTTCCAGCCCGCGAGCAGCGCGCTCCCCATCTTGCCGCAGCCGACCAGCAGGATGGCGCGCGAATGCTCGGGACGAGACTTGATCACGCCTCGCCGATCGGATCGATCATCGCCGTGGCGATCGCCTCTTTGGCCGGCTTGCCGCCCCAGACCACGAGCTGGAAGGCGGGATAAAAGCGTTCGCATTCGGTGAGCGAGATGTCGACCAGATCCTCGATCTGCTCGACGCAGGCGCCTTGCGCGCCGCGCAACAACACGCCCTGGCGGAACGCCGGCGACTGATCGTCGGCGACGTCGAAATGCCCGATCCACAGCCGCTCGTTGACCGCGGCCAGCAGCTCGTTGATGGCGATCCGGCGTACGCGCGGCACCCGCATCTCGAAGGCGCAGGAGAATTGCAACGCATTGACGGCGCGCTCCCACACGAATTGCATGCGGTAGGCGCACCAGCGCCCGCTCACCTCGACCACCAGCTCCTCGTCGCTGGCGCGGTCATGCGGCCAGGAATTGGACTGGACGATTTCCTCGACCAGATCGATCGGGTTGGTGGGCGCGGTACGGGTTTCGATCGACAGCGCGGTCATCCGCCCTCCTTGGGGGCCAGTTCTGGCGCGGCGCGCGCGGGATTCATAGATTTAGTAGGGAAATCCCCGCTCCACCACTAGGGCTAATCTGCCAAAGCCTTTCGAGCCGAGGCAAGCGCCGAATAGGCCTTAAAACCCGGAATCAGGGGAGGAATCAGGGGATGGATTCAGGCGCTTCGGCTCGCGCCGCGCCGCTTGGTCTTGGCCTTAGCGGCGGGCGGTTTCTTGGCCTTGAGGCCGAGCCGGGCCTCGAGCGCGGATACCCGGCTCTCCAACGCCTCCTGCGCCCGGCGCGCCTTGGCGGCCATGGCCTGGACGGCGTCGAATTCCTCGCGCCGCACCAGATGCATGCGCGCCAGGATGCGCTCGGCATGTTCCTTGAGGCGCCCTTCCAGCTCCTCGCGCATGCCGGCGAAAGCGCCGGCCGCGCCCTGCGCCACGCGGGCGAGATCCTCGAGCAGGCGATTCTCGGTTTGCATGCGCGGAACCTAGCATCTTGTGAGCATGGAAGCCCAGCGCCTATAACACCGGCCATGATCCTGGTCACCGGCGGCGCCGGCTTCATCGGCTCGAACCTGGTCGCGGCGCTCGAGGCGCGGGGGCTCGGCGATATCGTGGTGTGCGACATTTTCGGCCGCGACGAAAAGTGGCGCAACCTGTCGAAGCGCGAACTGGGCGGCATCCTGCCGCCGGAGCAGCTCTTCCCGTTTCTCGACGAACACGCCGCCCAGATCGACACGATCTTCCACATGGGCGCGATCTCCGCCACCACCGAGCGCGACGTCGATTTGGTGGTGGCCTCGAACTTCACCCTGTCGCAGCGCCTGTGGGATTGGTGCACCGCGCACCAGGCGCGGCTGATCTACGCCTCCTCGGCCGCCACCTATGGCGACGGCAGCGCCGGCTTCGACGACGACAATGCGCCGGTGGCGCTGGCCAAGCTCAGGCCGTTGAACGCCTATGGCTGGTCGAAGCACATGTTCGACCGCCGCGTCGCGCGCCTGGCCGCATCCAACGCGCCGCGGCCGAAGCAATGGGCCGGGCTCAAATTCTTCAACGTCTACGGGCCCAACGAGTATCACAAGGGTACGATGAAGAGCGTGGTGGCGCATATCTTCCCGCGCGCCCAGGCCGGCGAGCCGGCCATTCTGTTCCGCTCGCACAACCCCGCCTATCCCGACGGCGGGCAGAAGCGCGATTTCGTCTATGTCGACGATTGCGTCGCCATGATGCTGTGGCTCTACGACCACCCCGGCGTCAACGGCATCTACAACTCGGGCAGCGGCAAGGCGCGCAGCTTCACCGACCTAGCGAGCGCGGTCTTTCGCGCGCTGGGCAAGGAGCCCAAGATCGAATACGTCGATACGCCGCCCGAGATCCGCGACAAGTACCAGTACTTCACCGAGGCCAAGATGGAGCGGCTGCGCGCGGCCGGCTACGACCAGCCCGCCACCGCGCTCGAACAGGGCGTGAAACACTACGTCCAGACCTATCTCGCCGGCCCCGACGCCTATCGTTGACGCCTGAACCGTAAACCGCCCCCGCCCCCGTGCTGACCATTCCCTATCCCGTCATCGATCCGGTGCTGGTCGCCTTCGGGCCGCTGGTCATCCGCTGGTACGCGCTGGCCTATATCGCCGGGTTACTGATCGGCTGGCGCTATTGCCTGTGGATCGCGGCGCACCCGCCGCAAATCGTCAGCCGCGAGCAGGTCGACGATTTCCTGACTTGGGCGACGCTCGGCGTCATCCTGGGCGGGCGTGCGGGTTACGTGCTGTTCTACAAGCCCGGTTATTACCTCGAAAACCCGGGCGAGATCGTCGCGCTGTGGCATGGCGGCATGTCGTTCCACGGCGGCACGTTGGGCGTGCTGGCGGCGCTCGCCTTGTTCAGCCGCCAGCGCAAGATCAGCTTCCTGGGATTCGCCGACATCATCGCCTGCGCCGTGCCGATCGGGCTGTTCTTCGGCCGCATCGCCAATTTCATCAATGGCGAGCTGTGGGGCCGCGCGACCGACGTGCCCTGGGCGATGGTGTTTCCCACCGGCGGGCCGCTGCCGCGCCATCCGAGCGAGCTCTACGAGGCGACGCTCGAGGGCGTGGTGCTGTTCCTGCTGTTGTTCGCGCTGCTGCGTTGCGGCGCGCGGAATCGGCCGGGCATGATCTGCGGCGCCTTTCTCCTGGGCTACGGCGTGGCGCGCATCACCGTCGAGTTCTTCCGCCAGCCCGACGCCAATCTCGGATTCCTGTGGGGGGGCGCGACCATGGGGCAGCTGCTCTCGCTGCCCTTGCTGCTCATCGGCGCGTGGCTGATATGGCGGGCGCGGGCAGAGCCGCCGCTCGCGTGAGCGGCGATAACAATCTCCTCGCCCTGCTCGCGCGCCGCATCCGCGAAGCGGGGCCGATCAGCTTGGCCGAGTACATGGAATCGGCGCTGTGGGACGAACGGCACGGCTATTACGCCACGCGCGCGCCGATCGGCGCGCGCGGCGATTTCATCACCGCGCCCGAGGTAAGCCAGGTTTTCGGTGAGTTGATCGGGCTGTGGTGTGCGGATCTGTGGCGGAAAATGGGTGCGCCCGGGACGGTGCTGATGTGCGAACTCGGCCCCGGCAACGGCACGCTGATGAAGGATTTTCTCCGTGCCGCGCGCGTCGCGCCCGAATTCCGCCGCGCCATCAGGTTGCATCTGGTCGAGCGCTCGCCTTCGCTGCGCGCGGTTCAGCAACAGACGCTGGCGGAGGCCGCCCCCGCCTGGCACGAGCGCCTGGACCAGGTTCCGCCGGGTCCGCTGCTGCTGGTCGCCAATGAATTCCTCGACGCGTTGCCCATCCGCCAGTTCGAACGCCGAAAGGACGGCTGGCACGAACGCCGCATCGGCCTCGACGCGCAAGGCGATCTCGCCTTCGTATCCGATCCCGCCGCAACCCAATGCAAGCTGCCCGACTGGCCCGAGGGCAGCGTCGCCGAGATCTGCCCGGAGGCGCTGGCGCTTGCCCAGGCATTGGGATCGCGGCTCAAGCATCAGGGCGGCGCCGCGCTGTTCGTCGATTACGGCTACTTCCCCGGGGCGCCGGGCGACAGTTTCCAGGCGGTTTCGCGCCACCGGCGTTTCGACCCGCTCAAGGACCCGGGCAGCGCCGATTTGACCGCCCATGTCGATTTCGCGGCCTTCGCCCGGGCGGCGGCGGCTTCGGGCGCGCGGGTTTGGGGGCCGGCATCGCAGGGCGATTTTCTGCGCGCGCTCGGCCTGATGGAACGCGCCAAGCGGCTTGCCGCGGGCAAGACCGAAGCGGAATCCCAGGCGATCGCAGCCGCCTGCCGCCGCTTGATCGAACCCGCGCAAATGGGCAGTTTGTTCAAGGCGCTGGCGCTGACGCAGCCGTCCTTGCCCGCGCCCGCAGGATTCGGATCATGATCGCGCTCGCCTCGTTGTCGTTTCCCGGCATCCGCCACGGCTTCTTCACCCGCGAGGGCGGAGTCAGCGCCGGGCTTTACGCCTCGCTCAATTGCGGCTTTGTCCCCAAGGACGAGCCCGCGCGCGTGGCCGAGAACCGCGCTCGCGCCATGAAAAATCTCGATCTCGCCGCCGCCGATCTCGCCACCGCCAAGCAGGTGCACGGCACCGAGGCGGTGGTGGTGGAAAAGCCGTGGCGCGAAGACGCGGCGCCGCGCGCCGACGCGCTGGTGACGCGCGTGCCCGGCCTGGCGCTCGGCATATTGACCGCCGATTGCGCGCCGATCCTGTTCGCCGATGCCGAGGCCGGGATTGTCGGCGCGGCGCATGCCGGCTGGCGCGGCGCGCTCAAGGGCGTGATCGAATCGGCGGTGGCGGCGATGGAGGATCTCGGCGCCTCGGCGCCGCGCATTTGCGCCGCCATCGGCCCGTGTATCGCGCGCGCCTCCTACGAGGTCGGGCCGGAATTCCCGGGGCATTTCCTGGCGTTGGACCCGGCCAATGCCGCGTTCTTCGCGCCCGCGCCCAGGCCGGGACATTTCCTGTTCGATCTGCCCGGCTACGCCGCCAAGCGGCTCAAGGCGTTGGGGTTGAAACGCGTCGAGATATCGGGCGCCGACACGGCATCCGATGCCGGGCGCTTCTTCTCCTATCGCCGCGCCTGCCTCAAGGGCGAAGCGGGCCACGGCCTCGGCCTTTCGGCGATCGCGCTCGCGCCATAAGGCCGCTCGCGCCATAGCTTTGCCGCCGCGCGCCCGATATCTCGACGAGTTTCAACCCCAACGCCTTGAGCCGCTTGGCGGCGTAGCCGGGCAGATCGAACAGGAAATGTCCCGGCCTGGGCGCGGGCGCGAAGAACGCGGCATTGGCCGGGTCC
>DATNMV010000256.1:0-12253 GCA_035602175.1 Allostellaceae bacterium | reverse complement strand
GAATTCCGGCGCGCGCTGGCCGCCGGCATACCCGGCAACCGCATCATCTTCTCCGGCATCGGAAAGACCGAGGCCGAACTGTCCTTCGCGCTCGCCCACGATGTCTACCAGATCAACGTCGAATCGGTGCCGGAGCTCGATGCGCTGAGCCGTATCGCGCGCAAGATGAAACGGGTCGCGCCGGTTGCCATCCGCGTCAACCCGGACGTCGACGCCCGCACCCACGCCAAGATCGCCACCGGCAAGAAGGAGAACAAGTTCGGCATCGACCTGACCCAGGCCGCCGAGGCCTACCGGCTGGCGGCCCAGATGCCGGCGATCGCGCCGGTGGGCATGGCGGTGCATATCGGCTCGCAGCTGACGGCGCTCGGACCGTTCGAGATCGCCTTTTCGCGCGTGATCGCGTTGTTCCGCGAGTTGCGCGCCGGCGGCATCGACCTGAAGCGGTTCGATTTCGGCGGCGGCATCGGCATCCGTTACCGCGACGAGACGCCGCCTTCGATCGAGGATTACGCCTTCGTGGTGAAGCACATGACCCAGGGACTGCGATTGAGCTTCGCCTTCGAGCCCGGCCGCATCATCGTCGGCAATGCCGGTGTGCTGGTGTCGCGCGTGCTCTACGTCAAGGAAGGCGTGACCAAGCGCTTCGTCATCGTCGACGCGGCGATGAATGATCTGATGCGCCCCGCGCTCTACGACGCCTGGCACGAAATCGTGCCGGTGAAGGCGGCCGATCCGCGCGCCGAGCTGACCGTGCAAAGCATCGTCGGGCCGGTCTGCGAGAGCGGCGACGCCTTCGCCTTCGACCGGCCCATGCCGCCGCTGCGCGACGGCGACCTCATCGCCATCCTGTCCGCCGGCGCCTATGGCGCGGTCATGAGTTCGAGCTACAATAGCCGCCTGCTGGTGCCCGAGCTGCTAGTCAAGGGCGGCAATGTCGCCGTCATCCGGCCGCGGCAGAGCTACGAGGCGATGCTGGCGCAGGAGAGCATCGCGCCCTGGCTCGCCCAGCGCTGAGGCGTGGAAGGCCGAGCATGTCCGAACGCGGTCCGATACCGGATCCTGGAACAGCCCCGTCGCCGGGATTGCGGCGGCGCTTGTCCCGGCATTTCGCGCTCGCCCGGCTGGCACTGATCTGGGAAAGACTGTGGCCGGAATTATGGCCCGCCTGGCTCGCGCTCGGGATCTTCCTGGCGCTGGCGCTGTTCGACGTGCCGGCGATGCTGCCGGGCTGGCTGCAGGCGCTGCTGCTGGCCGCGCTCGTGGCCAGCGTCGCGCTGAATCTCGCCGTCGCACTGCGGCAATTCCGCCTGCCTTCGCACGCGGATTCGCGCCGCCGCGTCGAGACCGCCAGCGGTCTGGCGCATCGCCCGCTTGCCGCGCTCGAGGATCGGCTCGCCAGCGGCGGCAGCGGGAGCGACGCCGCGACGCTGTGGCAGGTCCACCGCAAGCGCATGGCGGCGGCGATCCAACGCCTGCGCTTCGGCCGCCCGCGCGACGGGTTGGCAAGCCGCGATCCCTATGGCTTGCGCGCGGTGCTGGTGTTGGCGCTGGTGGCCGGCGCGTTCGCCGCCGGCGGCGACTGGCGTGCGCGCATCGATCGCGCCTTCCATCCCGATTTCTCGCTGTTCGGGCCGCCCGCGGCGGTCAGCCTCGATGTCTGGATCTCGCCGCCGCAATACACCGGCCTGCCGCCGCAATTCCTGTCGTCGCATCCGGGAACGGCCCCTGTCATGGTGCCGGCCGGCAGCGCCGTGCTCGCCCAGGTGCATGGCGGAAGCGGCGTGCCGCAACTGCGCATCGATCGCGATGCGACAGCGATGAGCCGCATCGATCCCAGCAACTACAAGGGAGAGGCCACCATAACCGCGGGTGCGCTGCTCGAAGTGACGCAGGGTTACCGCAGCCTGGGCGCCTGGCCGATCGCGGTCGTGCCGGACCGGCCGCCGACGATATCCTTCGCCAAGCCGCCGCAGACCAGCACCCGCGGCGCGCTGCGTCTCGAATACCAAGCCGAAGACGATTACGGCGTCGAAGGCGTCAAGCTTTTGGTCCGTCGCCCCGACGATCCCGCGGGCGGCACGCTGACGCTCGACTTGGCGCTGCCCGACCAGCACCTGAAGACGGCGCAAGGCGCTAGCTTCGTCGATCTGACGTCACACCCCTGGGCCGGCGGCACGGTGCAGCTGCAACTCGTTGCGTCCGATGCGCTCGGCCAGACCGGCGCCAGCGACATCATCGAGGCCACGCTGCCCGAGCGCGTCTTCCAGAACCCGCTCGCCCGCGCCATCATCGAGCAGCGCAAGGCGCTGCTGCACGACGCCGGCACGCGCGAGACCGTGGCCGAGGCCTTGTCCAGCCTGTCGCTCGATCCCAAGCTCTACAACGGCGATATCGTGGTTTTCCTGGCGCTCAGGACCGCGTCCGACCGGCTGGTGCTCGATCGCGACGACGACGCCGTCCCTGTCGTGGCGCAGCTGTTGTGGGACACGGCGGTGCGCGTCGAGGACGGAAACGCACTTGCGAGCCGCAACGATCTGCGCCAATCGATGCAGGCGCTGCAGGACGCGCTCGCCCATAACGCGCCGGAGGCGCAGATCGAACAGCTGATGCATGATCTGCAACAGCAGATCGATCGCTATCTCCAGGCGCTGTCCGAACAGGCGCAGCGCCCGGGCCAGAATCCCCAATCCGCCGATCCGTCGCAAACGCTTTCCAGCCGCGATCTCCAGGGCGTACTCGACCGTGCGCGCGACCTGGCGCGCGCCGGCGCGCGCGACCAGGCGCGCGAACTGCTGGCGCGGCTCCAGGATCTGCTCGAAAACCTGCGCGCGACGAACCCCATGGACATGCAAGGCCCGCAGGGCCAATCGCTCAGCGCGATGCAGGATTTGATGCGCCGCCAGCAACAGCTTCTGGACCGCAGCTTCCGCCAGTCACGCCAGCCGGGCGAAGGTGGAAGCAACGGCGCCGGCGATGCCGCGCAACAGGAAGAGCTTCGCCGCGCGCTCGGCGAAACGGCGCAACGTCTGGGCGACCAGGGCGGCGAGATTCCGCAGTCGATGGGCCGCGCCGACCGCGCCATGCGCAACGCCGTCGAGGCGCTACAGCAAGGTAAGCCGGGGTCGGCGGTGGAATCGCAGACCGAGGCGCTCGACGCGTTGCAACAGGCGGCCCGGTCGTTGGCGCAAAACCTGGCCAATGGCTTCAACCCCTCGGTTTCCGGGAATCCGGACGGCAGCCCGGGTCTGTCCGGCACGCAGCGCGATCCTTTCGGCCGGCTCGATACCGAGGATGGCGACAGCGGCGGCGGCGATGGCGGCGCCTTGCGCATGGGCAAATCCGCCAATGATTATGCGATCGAGAAGGCGCGGGAGATTCTCGGCGAACTGCGCCGTCGTGCCGGCGAACGCCAGCGTCCCGAGATCGAGCGCGATTACATCGACCGGCTGCTGAAGGAATTCTAAGGAGTCGCGGCCGGAAGTTTTCGTTCGGTGCCTTGGGCGCCGCGGACGATTACAGGGCGGTCGCGACGCCGGAGAAGGTGCTCTTCAGGGTGCCGCCAATGGTCGTCGTGGCGGTGACGATCATGAGGGCGATGAGGCCGGCGATCACGCCGTACTCGACAACGGTCACGCCCGTCTCGTCGCGGAAAAGATTCAAAAGGGTCTTCATAATTTGTGTCTCCCCGAAAATCGCTGGACGCATTGCATCACGTGTCATCCGCGTGATTGATACAGACGATTTTTGGTAAATACAAATTAGTATTATCGTAAATTCGAAAAAATCTTCCGCGCGCGGAAATTAACCTTAAGATTGATTTCGGCAAACGATGTCTTGAGGCCGTCCCGCCCCGCAAGGCAGAGACCGATTGCGCGTCTAGGCGTCGCGGAATTTAATCGCGGCGTGCGTGCCGTCGCAGAAAGGTTTGTTCCGGGACTGACCGCAGCGGCAAAGCGTGACGCGATTGCGCACCTCGTAGGCAAAGCCGTCCGCGGAGACGACGGGAACTTCGCCGCGCAACCAGAGCGGACCGCTGCATTGCTGCGCCGGATCCTCGATGAGACCGATCGAAGCTTCATATTTTCGCTCCACCGGCTTCCCCGTCGCCTTGTCCCAGGCCACCAGGCGGCCGGCCGGGCAATTTTCCACCTGCCGGACGAAGATTGCGCGTGTCTTGGGTTCGTCGCTGTGCGCGACCTGGTTCCACACCTGTCCGTTCGGATCGCAGAAGCGCCCGAATGCGCAGAGGCTTTCCGCATCCGTCAGCGCCAAGACGGGACCATCGAGAATCTTCGCCTGCTTGAGATAGGGCTCGCGGCTGGCGGTTTCGCTGCCATCGAATTTGACCTGAGTGTGCATGCCGTCGCAGAACGGCTTCTTCTTCGATTGACCGCACCGGCACAGCGCATAGCTCTCCTGCGCCGGGAATGTCTTGCCCTCCTTCCATGTCTCCGAATCACCATCGGCATTGGTGACGATGGTCTGCCGGGAAAGCGGAACGTTTCCCGAGACGAGATAGGGGCCGTCTTTCAAAATCACGACGCGTGCGCCGGATTTGCTTTTGGCCATGGATCACCATTCGCCTGCAGAGGGATTCCGATACCGCTTTAGGGACTCTCGAAGGTCACGAACACGCCCGCCGCCAAGTCACTCGGCTGCGCCATCGAAGTCTCGAAGGACACGCTGCCGCCGGGCGGCAGGCTCGCCACGTCGGAAGAGAAGGTCCAGGACGCGATCGTATTGTCGTTGGGATCGCGCAGGGTCGCCCGCATCTTCGGCACCGGCTGCTCCACGGCGGAGGAATTGACGATCTGGCCGCTGATCACCAGGATCGGAATGCCGTTCTCGACCGCGCGCCGCGGCGTCAATTGCTGGATTTGCAGCCCGCCGCCGGCCGGATTTTGATTCTGATCCTGGCTCTGAGTCTGGCTCGGTTGCTCTTCTTGCTGCGGCTGAAGCGCGGCATGGTCCAGGAACAACTGGCGCGGCGACGACAGCAGCGAACCGAGTTGGCTGAAGACATGCAGCGTCACCGGAATCTGCTCCTTGATCTGCTGGCGCGCCAGGATCCCGATCGTCACCTCGGCGCCGGCCAGCCCCAGCAGCAGCAGCATCGCCAAACTCTTGGCCAATCCGCCGCGGCGGCGGCGCCGCGAAACCGCCGGCAAGCCGCGGCGCTCGCCGGGCAACGGCGGCGGCGCCTCCGGCCCGGACAACACGACGCGCGGCTTCTCGTCCGCCGAGGGCGCCTCGTACCAGCTGTGGCCGCATTGGCCGCAACGCACCATGCGGCCGGTCGCGCCGAGTTGCTGCTCGTCGACGAGATAGCGGGTGGAACAGGCGGGACAGCCGATGATCATGGCGTTTCCATGGCAGGCCTTGTTATAGGGCGATGCGACCTTTGCGGGCAAGCGCGTGACATGTCATCCTTTCCGGCGATGGTGCGTTTCGAGAATGTCGGCATGCGATACGGCCGGGGGCCGGAGGTGCTGCGCGACATCTCCCTGAGCCTCGAGCCGGGCTCGTTCCATTTCCTCAGCGGCCCATCGGGCGCCGGGAAGACCAGCTTATTGCGCCTGATCTATCTCGCCGAACGGCCGTCGCGCGGCCTGATTTCGCTGTTCGGCAAGGATCTGTCCGGCCTGTCGCGGCGCGAATTGACGCCCATGCGGCGCAAGATCGGCATCGTGTTTCAGGATTTCCGCCTTATCCCGCATCTCTCGGCATTCGACAACGTGGCGCTGCCGCTGCGACTTGCGGGATCTCCCGAATCGAAGCTGCGCGACAATGTGCGCGAGCTGCTGGAATGGGTCGGTTTGGCCGACAAGCTGGAAGCGCGGCCGCCTACATTGTCGGGCGGAGAGCAGCAGCGCATCGCCATCGCGCGCGCGGTCGTCGCCCGGCCGAGCCTCTTGATCGCCGACGAGCCGACCGGCAATGTCGACGATGCCATGGCCTTGCGGCTGCTGCACCTGTTCGAACAGATGAACAAGCTTGGCACCACGCTGGTGATCGCCACGCACAACACAGGCCTGGCGGCACAATCAGGCCGCAAGCTGCTGCATCTCGAAAACGGCGAATTGGCACCGCCGTCTCCGCCGGCCAAGGCCAGCCAAATCAATGAACCGCTGCGGGTGGCCGAATGACCGGCCGCGTCCTCGCCATTCCCTTCGACCGCGGCGGCGCGACGCGCTTCCTGCCCTGGCTGGTGGCGTTGATGGTGTTCCTGGCGTCGCTGTCGCTGGCCGCGGTGATGACGCTGCAACGCGCGCTTTCCGGCTGGGATGCGAGCCTGGCCGGGACCATGACCGTCGAGTTGCCACCCGCACCGTCTCCTCCGGCCAATGCCGGCCAAAACAAGAATCCGGCCCCGAACGACGGCAATCTGGCGGCGGCGCTCGCCCTGCTACGCGCCACCCCCGGCATCAGCGCCGCCGAACCGCTCGGCCGCGACGCCGTATCCGGCCTGATCGCGCCTTTCCTCGGCAATGCGCTGACGCCGGACGATCTCGAGCTGCCGATCCTGATCGATGTGCGCATCGACCGCGGGGCCGCACCCGACCTGGCCGATCTCAAGGCGCGCCTGGACGCAGCATCGCCCGGCGCGATCATCGACGACCACCGCCTGTGGCTCGGCCGGCTGTTGGTGTTTGCGCGTTCGGTCGAGATCACCGCGTTGTTGATCTTGGCGCTGATCGGAGTGGTGGCGGTGCTGACGGTGATGTTCGTCACCCGCACCGGCCTGTTGGTCCACCGCGAGGCGATCGAGCTTTTGCACCTGATGGGCGCGCGCGACGGCTATATCGCGCATCAATTCGAGCGCGAGGCGCTGCGTTTAGGATTGGTCGGCGGCGTCGCGGGATTGCTGCTGTCGGGATTGACGCTGCTGGCGTTGGGCCACGCCGCCGGGGCGTCGGCTTTCCTGGGCGATGCCGTCAATCTCATTCCCGCGTTGCATTTGAAGGGCTGGAACTGGGCGGTGTTGGCGGGATTGCCGCTGGCGGCCGGGTTGGTCGCCGGGCTGACGGCGCGGCTGACCGTGCTGGCCACATTGCTGCGCTTGCCGTGAGGACGGGATGAAGCGCCTGCTCATTCTCATTCTCGTCCTGGGGGCGATCTGGCTCGGCGGGCTCGTGCGCTTCGCCGGCGAGATACCGGATGCGGTCGCCGATCCCGACAGCCAGACCGACGCCATCGTCGTGCTCACCGGCGGCAGCCAGCGGATCGAGACCGGACTCCAGTTGCTGGCGGCGGGAAAGGCCAAGATGCTGTTCGTCTCCGGCGTCCATACCGGCGTCGAGGTGCCGGAACTGTTGCGCACGGTGGGCGCGGATCCGGGTCTCGCCGACAGGATCGTGCTCGGCCACGACGCCGCCGACACCCGCGGCAACGCGCTCGAAACCGCCGGCTGGATGCGCGAGCAGGGATTCCATTCCATGCGGCTCGTGACCTCGGCCTATCACATGCCGCGCAGCCTGCTCGAATTCTCCCGCGCCATGCCCGAGATCGCGATCACGCCTCACCCGGTCTTCGCCGACAACGTCAAGCAGGGCGAATGGTGGGCGTGGCCCGGCACGGCGAGCCTGATCGTCGACGAATACATCAAGTACCTGGTGGTGCTGCTGCGGCTTAACCTGCCCGCCTCGGCGCAGTAAGGGCGCGCCCTTGATCCTGTTGCGCGCGCTCGCCTACCAGATCGCCTTCCTGGCCTGGACGGCGGCGCTCGGCATCCTCGGCCTGCCGTTGTTGCTGGCGCCGCGCCGCGCGTCGATGCACTTTGGCACCTTCTGGTCGCGCGGCGTTCTGTCCCTGCTGCGTGTCATCTGCGGGCTCGATTATGAGTTGCGTGGCAGCGAGCATTTGCCGGCGGCCGCGGCGATCGTTGCCATGAAGCATCAATCGGCTTGGGACGCCATTGCCGCGCCTGTGCTGTTCGCGGATTCGGCGGCGGTGATCAAGCGCGAGCTGGGCTGGGTTCCATTCTATGGCTGGTACGCAGTGAGGGCGGGTTCCATCACCGTCGACCGCGGCGCGGGATCGCGCGCGCTGAAGCGCATGCTGGCGGCGGCCGCGCGGGTCAAGGATCAGGGCCGCAAGATCGTGATCTTTCCCGAAGGCACGCGCACATCCGTGGGCGAGACGCGGCCTTACCTGCCGGGCGTCGCCGCGCTTTACCAGTATCTGGGATTGCCGCTGGTGCCGGTGGCGGTCAATTCCGGGCTGTTCTGGAAGCGGCGTGGTTTCCTGCGTCGGCCCGGCACTGTGTTGGTCGAAATCCTGCCCGCGATCGCGCCGGGACTTGACCGCCGCGTGGTGATGGAACGTCTGCAAGCCGAGATAGAAAGCGCCACGGCGCGGCTGGTGGAAGAGGCGCGCGCCCGTGGTTCTTAGGAGCACACGCTGTGGATAAGCCTGTGGATTGTCATAGTCAGGCTGCACCGGGCCCCTTGGTGGATAGCGGGGACAAGCGGTTTTCGGTAGCGGTGGAAAACAGACAGAGAACGGGTTAAACTTGATCTTCAAGCCGCGCAAATGTTTCGCGCGGCGCTTTTGTCACCCAAGAATCAGGACGTACCAAGCCATGCCCGCCATCGCCTCGATCTCGCAGCAGATCTGGGACATGAAATACCGCCTCAAGGGGCCCGACGGCGGCGCTGTGGATAAGACCATCGAGGACAGCTGGCGCCGCGTCGCATCGGCGCTGGCCGAACCCGAGCGCGATCAAGCCGCCTGGGCCGAGCGGTTCTATCAGGCGCTCGCCGATTTCAAGTTCCTGCCGGCCGGCCGGGTTCTCGCCGGCGCGGGCAGCGGGCGCAACGTCACGCTCTTCAACTGCTTCGTCATGGGCACCGTGCCAGATGACATGTCCGGCATTTTCGAGAATTTGCGCGAAGCCGCGCTCACCATGCAGCAGGGCGGCGGCATCGGCTACGATTTCTCGACGCTCCGACCCAAGGGCGCGCCGGTGAAGGGCGTCGGCGCCGACGCCTCGGGCCCGCTTTCCTTCATGGATGTGTGGGACGCGATGTGCCGCACCATCATGAGCGCGGGCTATCGCCGCGGCGCGATGATGGCCACATTGCGTTGCGACCATCCCGATATCGAGGCCTTCATCGAAGCGAAGCGCGAGCCCGGCCGCCTGCGCATGTTCAACCTCTCCATCCTGGTTTCCGACGCCTTCATTCAGGCGGTGAAGGAGGACGCGCCTTGGGAGCTGTCTTTCGCCGGGACGACCTTCAAGGTGCTGAAGGCGCGCGAGTTGTGGGACAAGATCATGCGCGCGACTTACGCCTATGCCGAGCCGGGCGTGATCTTCATCGACCGCATCAATCGCCTCAACAACCTCCATTACTGCGAGACCATCAGCGCCACCAACCCCTGCGGCGAGCAACCGCTGCCGCCCTACGGCGCCTGTCTCCTGGGTTCGATCAATCTGGCGGCGCTGGTGCGGGAGCCCTTCACCGAAAACGCGCGGCTTGACCTTGCGGAGCTCGAGCGTCTGGTGCCGCTGGCCGTGCGCATGATGGACAACGTGGTCGATGTCTCGCGCTTCCCGTTGCAGGCGCAGGAGGACGAGGCCAGGGCCAAGCGCCGCATCGGCCTCGGCGTCACGGGATTGGCCGATGCGCTCATATTGTGCGGCCAGCGTTACGGCTCGGCCAAGGCGGTGGCGTTGACCGAAAGCTGGCTGAAAGCGGTTGAGCGTGCAGCCTATTTCGCCTCGGCCGATCTGGCGACCGAGAAAGGCGCCTTCCCGCTCTACGACAAGGAGAAATATCTCGCCGGCGAAAAGATCCAGGGTCTCGCCCCCGAGATACGCGACGCGATATCGCGGCGCGGCATCCGCAATGCGCTGCTCACTTCGATCGCGCCCACCGGCACCATCTCGATCTTCGCCGACAACGTCTCCTCGGGCATCGAGCCGGTGTTCAGCTTCAAATACAGCCGCAACGTGCTGATGCCCGACGGTACGCGCCGCGAGGAAGAGGTGAGCGACTACGCCTACCGCCTCTATCGCCGATTGAAAGGCGAGACCGCGCCGCTGCCCGATTATTTCGTCGACGCGCAATCGCTGGCGCCGTCCGACCACGTGGTGATGCAGGCGGTGGCGCAGAAATACGTCGACAGCTCGATCTCCAAGACCATCAACGTGCCGGCGGATTTCCCGTTCGAGCGCTTCAAGGACGTTTATCTCCAGGCCTATGAGCTGGGCTGCAAGGGCTGCACGACCTACCGCCCGAACGACGTCACCGGCGCGGTGCTGGAGGTGAAGAAGGATTCGAAGCCCGCGCACCAGGCCGAGCTGCCGCTGCTCGCGCCGCGGCCGGCGCCCAAGCCAGCCGACGTCTACGAGGCCGGCGGTATCGTCTACATGACCCAGCCGCTCAACCGGCCCGAGGAGCTGACCGGCAAGACCTACAAGATTTCGTGGCCGCAAAGCGAGCACGCGCTTTACATCACCATCAACGACATCGTCCAGGACGGCCGGGTTCGGCCCTTCGAGATCTTCGTCAATTCCAAGAATATGGAGCATTACGCCTGGACCGTGGCGCTGACGCGCATGATCAGCGCGGTGTTCCGCCGCGGCGGTGACGTCTCCTTCGTGGTCGAGGAATTGAAAGCGGTGTTCGACCCGCGCGGCGGCGCCTGGATGGGCGGCCGCTACGTGCCCTCGCTGCTGGCGGCGCTCGGCGACGTCATCGAGCAGCATTTGATCGAGATCGGTTTCATCCAGCCGCGCACATCCCCGGCGCCGGTCGAGGCGCTGCGCCAGGTGGTCAACCTGCCCGGGGGCGGTCCTCATGCCGCGCACGGCTTGGGGCAATGCCCGCGCTGCGGCGAGGCGGCGCTGATCCGCGTCGAGAATTGCGACCAGTGCACCTCCTGCGGTTATTCGAAGTGCGGGTAAGCCGCTAACCGCTAAAGCGCGTAGCGCGCCGCTTTCATTTCGTCCCAGGATATCCCCAGCCCCGGTCCGCGCGCGACCACAGCGCCGTTTTGCGGCAAAAGCGGTTCGGCCAGGATCGCGCCGGCAACATCGAGATATTCGAGCCAATGCGCGGTCGGTGTCACCGCCAGCAGATGGGCGCTGGCCTCGATGAAGAGGTGGCTCGACACCGGCAGGCTGGCGGCCTCGGCCTGGCCGGCGGCGCGCAGCCACCCGCTGACGCCGCCGATCTTCATCACGTCGAGCATGGCGAAATCGCTGGCGCCGGCCGCCACCGACTTGGCCATGTCGCGCGGAAACCACCAGTTCTCGCCGGTCTGGATGGGCGCCAAGCCGCGCGCCCGCACCCGCGCATGGCCGGCCAGATCCTCGTGCGGCACCGGCTCCTCGACCCAATGGAGATCGTAACGCGCCAGGCGCTCGATGCGCCGGCACGCCTCGGGCGGATCGAGCGACTGGTTATAATCGACCATCAGCGCGATATCCGGCCCGATCATGCCACGCACCGCCTTGACCATCTCCTCGTCGCGTTCGGCCGGGCCGCCGCCGAGCTTGATTTTGATACCGCGGAAGCCACGCGCGACCGAGGCGCGGATATCCGCCTCGTCCGCGCGCGGATCGATGATGCCGTAGCTGTCGTAAGCGTTGAGCGGCGCCGCCGTTCCGCCCAGGAGCCGGACCAAAGGCCAGCCCGCCGCCTTGGCCAGCGCGTCCCACAACGCCATGTCGAGGCCGCCGACCGCCATGCCGACCAGCCCCTCCCAACCGAGCAGACGGAAGCTGCGGTCGAATTCCGCCAGCAGCGCCACCGGCGCGACCGGCTTGCCGATCAGGGTTTCGCCGATTGTTTCGATGAACCGGACGAGCGGGATCAGCGTCGCCGGCATATAGCCGAAGAGATAGGCGCAGCCGTCGATGCCCTGCTCGGTGACGATGTCGATCAACACCAACGGCGCGTTCGGGATGGTGCCGACGGCGGTGCGGATCGGGCGGCGCAGCGGCGCCGCAACCGCGCGCGCGGTCACTTTCCGGATGGTCAGATTTCCCTCGCCCATTTGCGCCTCCCCTGTCCCCACGCGAGCATAGAAGGCCAGGCCGGGCGACGGCAATTATGGCGAAAGCGCGGCGCGCCAGGCGAAGCATCTGTCGACCGGGCGGGTGCCCCCGACCTATAGTCCTTTCATGCGCCGCATAGTCTTTGGGTTGCTTGCCCTCGTCATCCTCCTGGCCGCCGCTTATTGCGGCTATTGGTATTACACCGCGAACAATCTGCGCGCCGGCATCGATCCCTGGGCCGAGGCA
>DATNMV010000255.1:0-4189 GCA_035602175.1 Allostellaceae bacterium | reverse complement strand
GGCCTATGTGTTCCTGTTGATCGAGGGTCTCGCCAAGGCCGGCGAAGCGGCGGGCCTGCCGGCCGCTCTGGCGGAAACCCTGGCGCGCGCTACCGTCGCCGGGGCCGGGGAAATGGCGCGACTTTCCCCCGAAAGCGCCGCATCCCTGCGCGAAGATGTGACCAGCCCGGGCGGCACGACACGCGCGGCGCTCGACGTGCTGATGGGGCCCGAAGGGCTCGAGCCCTTGCTGCAACGCGCGGTCGCGGCGGCGGCGCGGCGCTCGCGCGAACTGGCCGGCTAGAGGTTTTGGCTTAACGGGCGGGAAGTGCGATAATCCCACCCATGCCGTCCCGGAAGAAAGCTTCGCGCGCCGCCCGAAGCGGCGATCCCCAGGCCCGCGTGGTCGCGGCGGCGCTGACCCTCGCCTCCAGCCGGGGCTGGCGGCGCGCCTCGCTGGCGGAGATCGCCGCCGAATCCCGTCTCTCGCTCGCCCAGCTCCACGCCCTTTATCGCGGCAAGCCGATGATCCTCGCCGCCTGTTTGCGGCATTTCGATCAGGCGGCGCTGGATGGCCCCAAGCCCGGCCCCAAGGACAAGCCGCGCGAGTTGCTGTTCGAGGTGCTGATGCGGCGCTTCGATGCGTTGAAGCCCCACCGCAAGGCGGTGGCGTCCATGCTCCGCGACAGCATCGGCGATCCGGCCGCACTTTTGGGCTTCAAGCGGCTTTTGGTATCGATGGGCTGGATGCTCGAAGCCGCCGGGATATCGAGCGCCGGCTTGGCCGGAAAGGCGCGGCGCAAGATCCTGGCCCTGGTCTATATTTCCGTTCTTATTGTGTTCCTGAACGATTCAAGCGCCGACCTGGCCAAGACCATGGCCGCGCTCGACCGCAGATTGTCCCTGGCCCAGGCCTGGCTGGGTCTCGGCGGCTAAACCGGGCCGCGACTCGGCGGAAAAGGGCCGATTCGGCCCTTATGGGGTTTCGGCAATTTTATTGCGTTGCGATAATTTAAGCGGACAAGTTGTAAAAGGGCTTGACGCCTTGGGGTATCGGGCTCATATTCCAGATTGTGCAGTGCAACATAATCGCTGCGAACCCATTAAGACCTGAACCCACGCTTTCTCAACCAAGGATGGAACCCATGGACGGACGACTCAATTTCCTCGACACGGACTTCACCAAGGCGTTTGCCGGCTTCAATGTGCCCGGCTTCGACGCCGAATCCCTGCTCGCCAGCCAGCGCAAAAACGTCGAAGCGCTGACCCAGGCCAACCAGCTCGCGGCCGAAGGGCTGCAGGCGGTCGCCAAGCGCCAGGTCGAGATCGCCCGCGAGACGATCGAAGAGGCCACAACGCTGTTGCGCGACATCACCCAGCCGACCGCTCCCGAAGAGCGCATCGCCAAGAACGCCGAGTTGCTCAAGCAGACCTTCGAGAAGGGCCTCGCTCATGCGCGTGAACTCGCCCTCACCCTCGCCAAGGCCCAGACCGAAGCGTTCGACGTGATCACCAAACGCGTCGCCGAGGGCCTCGAGGAAATCCGCGACACGGCCAAGAGCCGCGCCACGAAGTAACCTTCGAGATCATCCGTACGAAAAGCGGGGCCGCCCTTCGGGGCGGCTCTGTTTTTTTGCGCGCGCTTTGCCGCCGCTAGACCGTCAGGGTCAGGCCGTCGCGCGCGGTCTCGATCGCGACCTCGGCGAGACGCGCCAGCATGTCGGGATTCATGTGGGTCAGGATGACGCGCTTGGCGCCGATCGCCGGCAGCTTGTCCTTCAGCGGCAGATAGGCCAGATGGCCTTTGACCGGCTTTTCATAGGAACTGCATTCGCAGATGAACAGATCGGCGCCGCGCGCGGCGGCGGCGAGATCGTCGTTCCAGGCGGTGTCGCCGGAATATGTGACGACCTTGCCGTCGCATTCAAAGCGCAGCGAGAAGCACGGATTCTCCCCGGCCGAATGCGCGGCGGGAAAAGGCGTGACGGCGAAGCCGGGTTCCTCGCGGCGTTCGCCCGCCGCCAGCTCGACCGTTTCGACGGCGAATTTGAGGGCGATGGTCGAGGAGCCGGGGAACAGCGCTTCGCGCAAGCCCTGCAGGCGCCGGGGAAAGCCCGCCGGTCCCCAGATGAAGAACGGCCGCGCGCGCTTGCTCATCAGCTGCGCGTCCAGCAGCAGGAAGGGCAATCCGCCGAAATGGTCGCCATGCAGATGGGTCAGCGCCACGCCGTCGATGCCGTCGAGATCGATGCCGGCGCGTTTCAGCGCCACCGGCGTGCTCGCGCCGCAATCGATCAAAAACCGCGTCTTGGTTCCCGCCACCAGGAAACAGGTGTTGAACCGCCCGCCGCTGCCGAAAGCGTCGCCGCTGCCGATGAAGGTCACCTCCATGGAAACGGCGCGCCCCGGGCCTATTTCGGCAGGCGCAGCCGGGCGCGCAATCCGCCCTGCGGCGAATCCTCGAGCAGGATGTCGCCGCCGTGGCCGCGCGCCACGTCCCGCGCGATGGCCAGGCCCAGCCCGGTGCCGCCGGTTTCGGGATTGCGCGAGGGGTCGAGCCGGAAGAAGGGGCGGAACACGTTCTCGCGCTCGGCAGGCGGGATGCCCGGGCCGTCGTCGTCGACCAGAACCTCGACCGCGTCCTTGTTCTCGACCAACGTCACCCAGACATGCTTGCCGTAACGCCGCGCGTTGGCGATCAAATTGCCGAGGCAGCGCCGCATGGCGTCGAGGCGCAGCGGCAGATGGCAGCTCTCAGGCAGCGCCAGCAGCACCGGCGTGCCCGCCCGTCCCATGGTGTTGACGATGTCGTTCACCAGGACGGACAGATCGCCGTCGTGCGTCTCCTCGGTTCCCTCGCCGCGGGCGAAGTCGATATACCCCTTCACCATGCGCTCCATGACGGCGAGGTCGGATTTGAGCTCGGCGGATTTGGCGTCGTTCTTCTGCAGCTCGAGCGCGAGCCGCATGCGCGTGAGCGGCGTGCGCAGATCGTGCGACACGCCGGCCAGCATTTCGGTGCGCTGGGTGATCTGGCGCTGGATGCGCTCGCGCATCTTGAGGAAGGCCGCGCCGACCTGGCGCACCTCGGTCGCGCCCTCGATCCGGAAATGGGGCACGTCGCGCCCCTTGCCGAAATCATCCGCCGCCACCGCGAGTCGGCGCAGCGACCGGACCTGATTGCGCATGAACAGCACGGCCACGCCCATCAGCACCAGCGACGAGCCCACCATCCACATCATGAAGATGTAGGTCGTGGGCGTGAACAGGCGCTTCTTAGGCACCGCCACTTCCATCACGCCGTCGCTGGTCTGGATCGAAACCAGCACGTCGCGCGGGTCGAAATCGCCGTCGATCTGGAAGGGCAATCCCAGGCGCTGCGAGATCGCATCGGCGAGATACTCGTCCATCCGGCCGCTGGTCGAGCGGCGCATGCCCTTGGGCAGGGTCTCGCCCGGGCGGAAGCCGTAATAGAGCTCGGTGTCGGCGAGCGCGCGGTCGAACACGATCTGGCGCTGCTGCACGTCGTCGGCGATGGTCAGCGAATCGAGCGCGAGCGCGATATCGGCCGCGACCGAGGCGGAAAGCCGCCGCGCCACCGTGTCCCAATGCCGGTCGTAGAATACCCAGGTGGCGATGACCTGGGCCAGAACCAGCGGCAGCACCAGGATCAGCAGCGAGCGGCCGTAAAGCGAGCGCGGCAGCATGCGCTTGAACCAGCGCCGGTGGCTGTCGGCGCCGGCCATCCGCGCATCCGCCGCATTTCCCGCCAGCTCGGCGAAGAGCGGCGGGCTGTCCGGCCCGCGTTCAATCTGGCTTGAGGACATAGCCCGTGCCTCTCACCGTTTGCAGATAGCGCGGAAACTTGGGGTCGCGCTCGATCTTGCGCCGGAGCCGCGTCATTTGCACGTCCACGGTCCGCAGATTGCCGCTGAACTGCGCCGCGCGCGCCAGATCCTCGCGCGACATCGCCTCGTCCGGCTGGCCCGCCAGCGTCATCAGCAGCGCCTGTTCGGCGCTGGTGAGCTTGACCGGCGCCGCGCCGCGGTAAAGCTCGCCGCGCTTCAGGTCGAGCCGGCAGGCGCCCAGGCGCAGCTCGCCGATTTTCTCCGGCATCGCCGCCGCGCGGGCGAGCACGTTCTTGACGCGCAGCACCAGCTCGCGCGGCTCGAACGGCTTGACCAGGTAATCGTCGGCGCCGCGTTCGAGC
>DATNMV010000254.1:0-2011 GCA_035602175.1 Allostellaceae bacterium | reverse complement strand
AAGATGCGGAGCATCGCCGCCCCGAAGACGAAACGCCGGCCGGCGCAGCGGAGGAAGCGGCCGCTTCCGCCGCCGAAAAAGCGGAAAAGAAGGCGGCCAAGGCCAGGAAGAAAGCGGACAAGGACGAAGGCCAAGCCGAGGTCAAAACCAAGGCCAAGGGCGAAGCCAAGCCGAAGACCGAGAAGCGCGAAAAGAAGGCCAAGCCGGCCTAAAAAGAACAGGCCGGGAGGCATCCTTGTTCGAAGGCTTCGACCGCAAGCGCGTAACGCTCGGTGAAGCCACGATCAACTGCGTCGTGGGCGGCAACGGACCGCCGCTGTTGCTGTTGCACGGCTTTCCGCAGAACCTGGCCGAATGGGCGCGGGTCGCCCCGCTCCTGGCCAAGCGATTTACCGTGGTCTGCGCCGATTTGCGCGGTTACGGCGATTCCTTCAAGCCCAAATGCCTGCCCGATAAATCCAACTATGCCTTCCGCGCCATGGCGGCGGACCAGGTCGCGTTGATGGACCGTCTCGGATTCGCGCGCTTCCATGTGGTGGGCCACGATCGCGGCGGCCGCACCGCCCACCGCATGGCGCTCGACCATCCCGCGACCGTGCTGTCGCTGGCCGTGCTCGATATCGTGCCCACCTATGCCATGTTCATGGAAACCAACCGCCACGTCGCCGGCGCCTATTGGCACTGGTATTTCCTGTCCCAGCCCGAACCTTTCCCCGAGCGCCTGATCGGCAACGATCCCGACTTCTTCTACGAGACCTGCCTGGTCGGCTGGGGCGTGGCCCGGGTGGAGGATTTCGATAAGGAGATGCTGGCCGATTACCGGCGCTGCTGGCGCGATAAGGCGATGATCCACGGCTCATGCTCGGATTATCGCGCCGGAGCGAGCATCGACCTCGAGCATGACCAGGCCGATTTGGGCCGCCGCGTCGAATGTCCCGCCCTCGCCTTCTGGGGCGCCAAGGGACTCATGCACAAGCTGTTCGACATCGAAGCCCAATGGCGCCGGCGCTGCGCCAATCTCAAGACCGCGTCCCTGCCCGGCGGACATTTCTTCATCGACCAGTTCCCGGACGAGACCGCGCGTATCCTGGCCGATTTTCTCGGCGCCCAGGCATGACCATGCGATTTGTCGCATTGCCCGATGGCGAGCGCATCCCGACGCTGGGATTGGGAACCTGGATGATGGGCGACCGCGCCTCGCGCGGGAAGGAAACCGAGGACGCGTTGCGCCTCGGCCTCGATCTCGGCATGACCCTCATCGACACGGCCGAGATGTACGCCGATGGCGGCGCCGAGGAACTGGTCGGCAAGGCGATCGCCGGCAGGCGCGACACGGTGTTCCTGGTCAGCAAGGTGCTGCCCTCGAACGCCAGCCGCAAGGGGACCCTGGCCGCTTGCGAGCGCAGCCTGAAGCGTCTCGGCACCGACCGGCTCGATCTTTATCTGCTGCATTGGCGCGGCGGCGTGCCCTTGCGGGAGACGGTCGAGGCTTTCGTCGAACTCAAGCGCGCCGGCAAGATCCATCACTGGGGCGTGTCGAATTTCGACCTCGCCGACATGGAAGAGCTGTGGGCGCTGCCCCACGGTGCGGACTGCGCCTCCAACCAGGTGATTTACAATCTCGCGCGACGCGGCATCGAATTCGACCTGCTGCCCGCCCTGGCCAAGCGCAATGTGGCGGTGATGGCCTATTCGCCGCTCGAGCAGGGCCGTATCCTAGGCAAACGCGGCCTGAAGGAGCTGGCGGTGCGGCGCGGCGTGGCGCCGGCGCAGGTGGCGCTGGCTTGGGTGTTGCACCAAAAGGGGGTGGTGGCCATTCCCAAGGCGGCCGACCCCCGGCACGTGCGGGAAAACCGGGCTGCGCTCGATTTGAAACTATCGGCCGCCGAACTGGCCGAATTGGACCGGGCCTTCCCACCACCCGCCCACAAAGAGCCCCTGGGCATGATTTAGGGCTCTTGCCCCGCACCCGTCCCTTGACCGATGATGGGGAATCGGGACTTGAGGGGAA
>DATNMV010000253.1:0-3481 GCA_035602175.1 Allostellaceae bacterium | reverse complement strand
GCTGGCGACCGGCGAGCGGACGAAGGCGGCGTCGAGCCGTTCCTTCACCAGCGCGTCCACCAACTCGCCGGTGCCGGCTTCCTCCAATACAATGGAAACGCCGGGCAGAATCTGACGATAGCGGCGCAGGATTTCCGGCACGAACGGGTGCAGCGCGGCCGAGCTCGTGAACCCGATCGCGAGCCGGCCTTGCTCTCCCCGCGCGACGCGATGAATCGTCTCCGGTATGCGCGCCGCGCGAGTGAGCAGCGCGCGGGCTTCCTCCAGCAACGCCATTCCGGCCTCGGTCGGCCGGACGCCGCGCGGCAACCGGATCAGCAGCTTCACGCCCAGCTCCGTCTCCATGCCGCGCAGCAGCCGCGTCAAGGGCGGCTGTTGCATGCCCAGCTTTTCGGCGGCGCGCGTGACGTTTTCTTCCTCGGCGACGGCGGCGAAGGCGCGGAGACGGCGCAATTCGATCATGGAACTATCATACCTATTAGGTATGATAATACCATAATATATGTATTAGACATCATAGCGGCGGAGAGCACATAAAGAGCCTTCCCCGGGTGATGGAGGCCGGCCCTTGGGCCAGGACAACAACCAGACGGGCACTCTCGTTCCGAGCCTTTCTTTGCTCCAGTTTCTGGCGTGGGTCGCGGCGCGAAGGCGCAGCCATGCCGAAACCATGGATGCCTGGAGAACTTCGTGCCCACGGCTCTCTGTTTGGGAAGACGCGCTGGCTGACGATTTGGTCCGGGTCGAGCGCGCGGATACGACGTTGCGTGGCGTGGCGGCGGTCGCGCTCACCGAAAAAGGCGCCGCGGTGCTGAAGACGGCGTGGCGCGCGCCGCATACGGGCCTGTCGCCGCCGGCCGACGGGGTTGTTCGGCGCCGCGGTTTGGCGGAAGATGGTTGAACGCGTGCAAGGATACCGTTTCCGACTTGGTGAGGGTGGTTTGGCCGACTGATGACCGATCTGTCCCTCCCGTCCGCCTCGCCGCCGCCCGCGCCGAGCCTGCGCGAGATTTATCTGAGCTTCGTGCTGGTCTCGGTCATGGGCTTCGGTGGCGTGCTGCCCTGGGCGCGGCGCATGATCGTCGAGCGCCGCCGCTGGCTCACCGAGGCCGAATTCCTCGACCTTCTGGCGCTGTGCCAATTCCTGCCCGGTCCTAATATCTGCAACTTGTCGATCGCAGTGGGCGCACGATTCGGCGGCGTCAAGGGCTCAGCTGCAGCATTTCTCGGCATCACCGGCCTGCCTTTCGTCATCGTCATCGCGCTGGGCGCGCTTTACGGGAAATACGGCGGCGCGCCGGCGGTGACCGACGCGCTGCTTGGCGTCTCGGCCGCGGCCTCGGGCATGATCCTCGCCATGGCGGCGCGGCTGTCGCGGCCGCTCCTGATCCGCCGTCCGGGCGAAGCGGCGCCGGTCATGATCCTGGTGTTCGCCGCCGTAGCACTGCTGCGTCTGCCCTTGCTCTGGGTGCTGGCGGGCGCGATTCCGCTCAGCATCGGCATCTCGTGGTGGCGGCGCGGATGAAAGGCTCAAGCCAGCTCGGCGCGCTCGCCGTCAGTTTCCTCACCATCTCGCTCTTGGCCTTCGGCGGCGCCAACGCGGTGATACCGGAAATGCACCGCCAGGCGGTGGAAGTCGCGCATTGGATGACCGACCGCGAATTCGTCTCGCTCTACGCGCTGGCGCAGGCTGCGCCCGGCCCCAATGTGATGGTGGTGACGTTGATAGGCTGGCATGTCGCGGGCCTGGCCGGCGCGCTGGTGGCGACGGCGGCGATGATGGGGCCGTCGGTGCTGCTCACTTTCTTCGCCTACCGACTGTGGAGCTTTTTCCGCCACCGGCCCTGGCTCAACGCCATCCAGAACGGGCTGACGCCGGTCACCGTCGGCCTGGTGAGCTCGAGCGCCTTCCTGCTGGCGCAGACCTCGGATCACGGCGCCCTGGCCTATGGCGTCACCGCAGCCACCGCGGCGCTGACCTACTGGACCGAGATCAACCCGCTCTGGGTGTTCGGGGTGGCCGCGTGCTTAGGCGGTTTTGGGCTGCTCTAGCGCCAAAAACCCTTGCCGGGGCGGTGCGCCGGACTTAAGGAAAAGGGCTTTTCGGGCGAGGGAGCGGGCGAGAATGAACGGGGTCAAGAAACTCAAAGTGGCCGGCATCGCCGGCAGCCTGCGCAAGGGCTCCTTCAACCGCGCCGCGCTCAAGGCGGCGATCGAGCTTCAGCCGGCGGATATGGCGATCGAGATCATCGAGCTCGGCGAGCTGCCGCTCTACAACGACGACATCCGGGTCGAGGGCTATCCGCCCGCCGTGAACGCCTATCGGGAAAAGATCCGCACGGCCGACGGCGTCTTGTTCGCCACGCCGGAGTTCAATTATTCGGTCTCGGCCCCGCTCAAGAACGCGATCGACTGGGGCTCGCGCATCCCCGAGCCGCCCTTTGTCGGCAAGCCAGCGGCGATGATCAGCGCCTCGGTCGCGCCGGTGGGCGGGGTGCGCGCGCAATACCACCTGCGCCACATGTGCGTTTCGCTCAACTGCTTCGTCATGAACACGCCACAGGTCTATATCGGCGACGCCGCCAAGAAATTCGACGCCGATCTCAAGCTGACCGATGCCGGCGTGCGCGGCGAGTTGACCAAGTTCCTGGCCGCGTTCCGGGACTACATCCTGCGTCTGCAGCGCTAAAAGACCCCGTCCGGTACCGGCGTGACGCCCTTCGTCCTGTTCCTTTGTTCGCTCGGCCTTCTGGCCGGCAGCACGGTCAAGGGCGTGGTCGGGATCGGCCTGCCGCTGGTGGCGGTGCCGCTCCTGACCCTGCTGGTCAACCTCAAGACCGCGGTGGCGCTGACCACGGTGCCGATCGTCGCCTCGAACCTGATGCAGAGCTTCCAGGGCGGCCGTTTCCTGCCCATGGTGCGCCGATTCTGGCCGTTGCTGGTTCCGCTCTTCGTCACCATCCTGTTCGCGGTGCGCCTCCTGGTGGTGCTGCCGGAGCGGGTGCTCGACCTGGTCATCGGTTTGGCGGTGATCGCCTTTCCGGTCTTCATCAGCCTGCGACCGACCCTCCGGCTCGCGCGGCGCCATGAAATCTGGCTCAACCCGCTGGTGGGACTGGTCAGCGGGTTGTTGGGCGGCATCTCCACCTTCTACGGGCCGCCGCTCATGCTCTACGTCTTCGGCATGCGCATGTCGAAGGAGGAATTCATTCCCGCCATCTCGCTCATGTACACGGTGGCGGGTTTCGGTTTGCTGTTGGGGCTGTGGCTGATGAACGTCGCGTCCCCCGCCGAGCTCGGCCTGTCGGTGCTGATGCTGGTGCCGACCGGGCTCGGCATGTGGCTCGGGCGTTACGTCCATGTGCAGCTGAGCGAACGCAATTTCCAGCGCGTGCTGCTCGGCGTCTATGTCGCCACCGGAGTCACATTCCTGGTGAATGCCGCGTTGCGCGGATAGCGCGGGTGGTTTTAACCATGTTCG
>DATNMV010000252.1:0-2943 GCA_035602175.1 Allostellaceae bacterium | reverse complement strand
TCCAGCCGCCGCCGCAGCGCGCTGCCGTCGTCGGGGCCAATGGAATAGCCGATGATTTCGCAGCGCGCGCGGTCGAGGCGCTCAAACAGCTCGGGCATCAGCGAAGCCATGGGGTGGATGCGGAAATCGCCCGAGAGAAAGCCGATCCGCATCCGCCCGCCGCTTCGGTGCGGCGCGCGGCCCAGGCGGCGGCTCGGCGGAACGGCGAATTGCTCCGACCAGATTCGGGCGCAGCGTTGCTGAAGCTCGGGGTCGTCGCTCATGCCGAGCAGCAAAAACGGCAATACCTTGCCGCCGCGGTGCACGATCTCGGCCACCTGGTCGAGCTCGATGTCGAGTTCGCGCCAGTCGCACACTTTCTGCTTCAGCCGAACATATTGCGCATAGGCCTCGCTCGACGGATCGGTCAGCTTCAGGCCGCGGCGATAGACCTGCAGGGCCTCTTCCTCGTGAAGTTGCCGCGCCAGCACGATCGCCAGGCCGGTATGCGCGTCGGATATCTCGGGCGCATACTCGCAGGCCTGCACCAGCGCCGCTGCCGCCTCGTCGAGCCGGCCGAGCGCGAACAACAGTCCGCCGTAATTGATCAGCGCGTCGGCGTTGCCACCGTCGATTTCGACCGCTTCCCGGTAAGCCGCCTCGGCCTCGATCGAACGCCCCTCGGCTTCGCATTGCAGCCCCAGCGCGCTCATGTAATAGGAGGCGCGGGTTCTGGCGAAAGTCGCCACCGGGCCGTTGCCGAGGGTTTCGGCGCGTTGGTGCATTTCGCGCGCAGCGAGCGCGCCGTGGCGATAGGCGTCGAGCAGGTCGGGCGCGAGCGATATGGCGCGCGAATAGCCTTCGAGCGCCGGCGTCAGCTCGCCCTTGAGGCGCTGGACCTCGCTCAGGTTGAAGACATAGCGGGCATTGTCCGGCGCGGCCTCGACCGCGCGGCCGAAATAGCCGGCAGCAGCAGCGGCGTCGCCCCTTCTGCCGGCGATGGCGCCCATCAGATTGAGCGCCCCGGCATGGGCGGAATCGCGGCGCAGGATCTCGGCGCAAAGCCGCTCGGCTTCGGTGCTCTCTCCCGCCCGCTGGCTGTCCGCCGCGCGTTGCAGCATATCGTCGATGGTTTCGCTCACGGCCGCGGATGTTAGTGCACCGCACCCGCCCGGGTCCATCTGGCCAGACCCGGGCCGGTTCGCTAGGCTGGCCGGCTCATGGTGCCGCGCAAGCCCGACGACAAGGTTCCCGGCAAGGAAAGGCCGCATTATCACGGCCACCGCGAACGCTTGCGCGCCCGGCTGTTGGCGGCCGGGCCCGAAGCGCTGCCCGATTACGAGCTGCTGGAATTCCTGCTCTTCGCGGCAAACCCGCGCGGCGACACCAAACCGCTCGCTAAGGAATTGCTGAAGCGTTTTGGCGGCCTGGCCGCGGTGCTCGGCGCCTCGCGGGAATCGCTGTCGAAGGTACCGGGCATGGGCGGCGCCTCGGCGGCCCAGCTTTTGGCGGTCCGGGCGGCGGGGCTGCGCCTGCTGCGAGCCGAAGTGGCCGAAAAGCCGGTGATCGGTTCGTGGCAGAAGCTTTTGGACTATTGCACCGCCGCCGCGGGCTTCGCCGAGACCGAGGAGTTCCGCCTGTTATTTCTCGACCGTAAGAACGCGCTCATCGCCGACGAGCGCCAGCAACGCGGCACGGTCGATCACGTGCCGGTCTATCCGCGCGAAGTGGTGAAACGCGCGCTCGACCTCGGCGCCTCGGCCGTCATCATGTTGCATAACCACCCTTCGGGCGATCCGACGCCTTCGCCGGGCGACATTGCGATGACGCGCGAGGTGGCCAAGGCCGCGGCGGCGGTAGGCGTGGCGGTGCACGACCACGTCATCATCGGCCGCGGCAAGCATGCGAGTTTCAAGAGTTTGGGATTGCTGTAACAATTTTGCTTCGCAGGTCAGGTTTAAGCGCAGGCCCGAGGCGTCGTGCGAAGCCGGACCGCGTAGCACAGGCCGCGTAGCGACCGTCGTGCGAAGCCAATAAAGTTAATGCTCAGTGCTTGTGCAGCGCCGCCCAGTTGGCAGGCAGACGGTCGAAGCTGCCGAAGCCTTCCTCGACCTGCTGCTCGAACTGCGCCTGGCTGATGGGCGGCGCATGCCGCGATTCGAGGCCGATGAATCCGGTCACAAACAGGCCCATGGCCAGGGCCACGGCCGAAGCGGCGTTGATACTTTTCGTCATGCCAATACCCCCGTATACGCGCGAATATCCCCCACATCTTGTACTGTGCATAACTCGTGCCAAAGGCGCCGGCGGGGTCCTCCCCAGCCATTGTGCCTCCTTCCAGTTGCATGGGTCCCGGGGCTGGGCTATTCCGTGACGGGAGAAGCCGATGATTCCACGCTATAGCCGGCCGGAAATGAGCGCCATCTGGGCGCCGGAGAACCGTTACCGCATCTGGTTCGAGATCGAGGCTAATGCGCTCGAGGCCATGGCGCGCGAGGGTACCGTGCCCAAAAGCGCGGCAAAGGCGCTGCGCGCCAAGGGCAAATACGAGATCGCGCGCATCGACGCGATCGAGCGCCAGACCAAGCACGACGTCATCGCCTTCCTGACCAACGTCGCCGAGCATGTCGGGCCCGAATCGCGGTTCATCCACCAGGGCATGACCTCGTCTGATGTGCTCGACACCTGCCTCGCCGTGCAATTGAAGCAGGCCTCGGACATCCTGCTCGCCGATCTCGACGCCGTGTTGAAGGCGTTGAAACGCCGCGCCTTCGAATACAAGCGCACCATCTGCGTCGGCCGCAGCCACGGCATCCATGCCGAGCCCACCACTTTCGGCTTGAAGCTCGCCGGGCATTACGCCCAATTCGCCCGCGCGCGCGAACGCATGGAACGCGCGCGCGACGAGGTCGCGACCTGCAAGATCTCGGGTGCGGTCGGCACCTTCGCCAACGTCACCCCCAA
>DATNMV010000251.1:0-2581 GCA_035602175.1 Allostellaceae bacterium | reverse complement strand
GCGCGGAGCGGTCGCGGTCGACACCGAGACCACCTCGCTCGACGCCTCCGCGGCCGAGCTGGTGGGCGTGTCGTTGGCGGTCGAGCCGGGCCGCGCCTGTTACATCCCCGTGGGCCATGTCGCGGGCGGGCAGGGCGCGCTCGATCTCGGCGGCGATGCCAAGCAGCGGCCCGAGGCGCCCAAGCAGATTCCCTTGGACAAGGCGCTGGCGCGGTTGAAGCCGCTCTTGGAAGACGAATCGGTGCTCAAGATCGGCCAGAACATCAAATACGACATTGAGGTGCTGGCGGGTTACGGCGTCAAAGTCGCGCCGATCGATTGCACCATGCTCATCTCCTTCGTGCTCGACGCCGGCTTGCACGGCCACGGGCTCGACGAGCTCGCCAAGCTCCATTTCGGCCACGACACCATCAAGTACAAGGACGTCGCCGGCAGCGGCAAGAACCATCGGGGCTTCGCCGTCGTGCCGCTCGACAAGGCGCGCGACTACGCCGCCGAGGACGCCGATTTCACCCTGCGCCTCCACCGCCTGTTGAAGCCGCGCCTCCTGGCCGCCCGCCGCCTGGCCTTCTACGAAACCGTCGAGCGCGCCATGCCGCAGGTGGTGGCCGAGATGGAATCCTACGGCATCAAGGTCGACATCGCGTTGCTGCGCCGCGCCTCGGAGGATTTCGCCAAGCGCATGGTCGAGCTCGAGGCCGAAATCCACAAACTCGCCGGCCATCCCTTCAACATCGCCTCGCCGCAGCAGCTCGGGAAGGTGCTGTTCGATGAGCTGAAACTGGCTCCCGGCGGCAAGACCAAGAGCGGCGCCCCCGGCACCGACGCCGCCATTCTCGAGGAACTCGCGGCCGACCACGCTCTGCCCGCCCGGGTGCTCGACTGGCGCCAGCTCTCGAAGCTCAAATCGACATATGCCGACGCGCTGATGGCGCAGATCAATCCCAAAACCGGCCGCGTCCACACCAGCTATTCCCTGACCGGGGCATCCACCGGCCGCCTCGCCTCGACCGACCCCAACCTCCAGAACATCCCGGTCCGGACCGAGGAAGGTCGCAAGATCCGCCACGCCTTCACCGCCGAAAAGGGCCATGTGCTGCTGTCGGCCGATTACAGCCAGATCGAGCTGCGCCTGGTCGCTCACGTGGCCGACGTCACCGCCTTGAAACAGGCCTTCGCCCAGGGCATCGACATCCACGCCGCCACCGCGAGCGAGGTGTTCGGCGTGCCGGTCAAGGGCATGGACCCGATGTTGCGGCGGCGCGCCAAGGCGATCAATTTCGGCATTCTCTACGGCATCAGCGCCTTCGGCCTGGCGGCGCAGATCGACGTCAAGCAGAGCGAGGCGGCGGATTACATCAAGGCCTATTTCCAGCGCTTTCCCGGCATCCGCGACTACATGGAGCGCACCAGGCTGTTCGCGCGCGAGCACGGCTATGTCGAAACCATTTTCGGCCGGGTGTGCTATCTGCGCGGCATCAAGGACCCGAACCCCTCGGTGCGCGGCTTCTCCGAGCGCGCCGCCATCAACGCGCCGCTCCAGGGCGCCGCCGCCGACATCATCAAACGCGCCATGCGCCGCATCCCGCCCGCGCTCGAAAAATCGGGGTTGAAGGCGCGCATGCTGCTGCAGGTGCATGACGAGCTGGTGTTCGAGGTGCCCGATAAAGAGATCAAGGAAACCGCCTCTTTGGTGAAGGCGGTGATGGAGGGCGCGGCCGCGCCCGCGGTCGAACTCTCGGTGCCGCTGGTGGTCGACACCGGCTCGGCCCGCCACTGGGATGAGGCGCACTAGCGTAGCAAAGGCCGCGCGCCGCATAGCACCTGACGTGCGAAGCCTAGAGGAATCAGCGCGGCCGTCTTGCGAAGCGAAACGCATTACAAAGCTGAAAGACGAGTCCGGATTTTAACGGGGGCTATGCTGCGCGTTTGCGCCATGCCATATTGAACGCATGGCAAGCTATCGCGTCGTGCAGTTGAGTCGGGACCGGTTATCGGGCTGGGTGGTTGAAAAAGTCGACTCCGGCAAGGAGCGCCGCCAAATTCCCCGGATGCTCTATAAGACCAAGGAACAGGCCCAAGCCGAAGCGAATCGGCTGACCGCCTTGGAGGAAAAGCCGCCGGGCTGAGCGCTTCCGCCTGGACGCCCGCCCGGTCCAATCCACTATACTCGCGCCATGCGGAAGGATCCCCGCCCCGTGCGGAAAGTGTTGCTCTATGGCGGCATTCTGGCCGTTTTGGTCGGGCTCGTGTGGATGGGCCAGGGCTCGGGATATTTCCCCTATCCGCGCGAGAGCTTCATGATCAACGAGATGCCGTGGCTCTATCGCGGCTTGGCGCTGCTCGCCGCCGGCCTCGCCGCCATCGGCGCCTCGCGGCTGGTCTAACGCCCCCGGCTTGGCCGATCCTCGATAAATCGCTCCTTCGCCGGCATTTTAGACAAATTAAATTCACCGATAGTCAGACATCTTAATCAGAGCTTAATCGACGGGGCAGACTATGGTCTCCGCTATATCAGGACACGTTCCAACCAATCTCCGGGAGGCCTTAAGCATGAAAACCCTTGTGAAGCTTTTACGCG
>DATNMV010000250.1:0-4078 GCA_035602175.1 Allostellaceae bacterium | reverse complement strand
TGCGGCTTATTGCCGCCTCGCCCGCCGTGAGCGACGGGGCGAGCGTCCGGCTCGGCCTGCAATTCGAGCTTGCGCCGCATTGGAAGATCTATTGGCGTTCGCCGGGCGATGCCGGCTATCCGCCGCGCCTGGATTGGAGCGGTTCGAATAATCTTGCCGACGCCGCCATCTTTTGGCCGGCGCCGCAGCGCTTCTCGGTGCTGGGCCTGGAGACCATGGGCTATACCGACGCGGTGGTGTTGCCGATAACCGCGCGGCTGATCGAAAATGGCAACGCCTTGTCACTGGTTGCCGCGCTCGACTATCTCACCTGCAACGACATCTGTATCCCCTATCAAGCCAAGCTCAGGCTCGATCTGCCGTCCGGCGCGGCGCCCGCGGGCGCCCAGGGTTATGCCGCGCTCATCGCGCAATACCAGGCGCTGGTTCCGGGCAACAGCGATGCGGCGGGGCTGAAGCTGCTCGGCGCGGCGGTCGAAACCGGCGCGCGGCCGGCGCTGTTGCTGCGCCTCCACAGCGACCAGAAGCTGATCCAGCCCGACGCCTTCATCGAAGGCGCGGGCGAGGTGGACTTCGCCGCGCCGGTGACGCTGCCGGGCGAAACGCCGGGCGAGACGGTTCTGCGCCTCGCCGCCGAGGGCAAGAGCAGCGCGATCGCAGAGCTGGCGGGCCAGACTCTGACCGTCACCCTGGTCGACGGCGCACGCGCCATGGAAGGAAATGTCACGCCGGTACTCGCGCCCGCGTCGTCGCCCGGTCTCGATACCTGGCTCGTTATGCTGGCGCTGGCGCTGGCCGGCGGGCTGATCCTCAATTTCATGCCCTGCGTGCTGCCGGTTCTGGCGGTGAAGCTATTGGCGGCGGTGGCGCACCGGGAACAAGGATCGCGCGCGGTGCGCGCCGGTTTCCTCGCCAGCGCCGCCGGCATTCTCGCCGCCTTCCTGGGATTGGCGGTATTCGCCGTCGGCCTGCGCCTGGCCGGTCTCTATGCCGGCTGGGGGCTGCAATTCCAGTCGCCGCTGTTTCTGGGCGTCATGATCGTGCTGCTGCTGCTCTTCGCCGCCAATCTATGGGGTCTCTATCAAATTCCGCTGCCGGGATTTGTGGCGGCGCTGGGCGAACGCAAGGCATTCCTCGGTAGCTTCGGCGCCGGGGTGCTGGCGACGTTGCTGGCGACGCCTTGCACCGCGCCGCTGCTCGGCACCGCCCTGGGTTTCGCGCTGGCCTCCGGGCCGGCGGAAATCCTGGCGATCTTTTCGGTCATGGGGCTGGGGCTGGCGTTGCCGTATCTCGCCGTCGCGGCGCTGCCCGGCCTAGCGCTCATGCTGCCGCGGCCGGGTCGGTGGATGCTGGATTTGAAGCGCGCCCTCGCCCTGGCCCTGGTGCTGAGCGCCGCCTGGCTGAGCTGGGTGCTGGCGTCCGAGCTCGGTCCGCCGCCGGCGGCCACGGCAACGGATTTCTGGCAGCCCTTCGATGCCGCCGCGATACCCGGCCTGGTGCGCGACGGCCATATCGTCTTCGTCGACGTCACCGCCGATTGGTGCCTCACCTGCAAGGTGAACGAGCGGCTGGTGCTCGATCAAGATTCGGTGAGACAGGCGCTGGCGGAACACGGCGTGGTCGCCATGCGGGCCGATTGGACGCGGCCCGATCCCGCCATCGCGCGCTATCTGCGGGAATTCGGCCGTTACGGCATCCCGTTCAACGCGGTCTATGGACCGAAACTGCCGGCGGGCTATGCGCTGCCCGAAATACTGACCGTGGACCGGGTTCTGGCTGCGCTCGGCCAGGCGGCCGGCGGTCCGGGGCGATAACGCAAGGCGATTTTTGCCCATTGGAATTTGTCCGGAGCGCGGTCTATCTTGGCGCCATCCAGGGCAACCAAAACACAGGGGACGGCGAATGGCGATCAAGGTTGGCGACAAGATTCCCTCGGTCAAGCTCAAGCACATGACCGCGGACGGCATCAAGGACATCACCACCGACGAGATCTTCAAGGGCAAGAAGGTGGTGCTGTTCGCGCTGCCCGGCGCCTTCACGCCCACCTGTTCGGCCAAGCATCTGCCAGGCTTCATCGAAAAGAACGCGACGGTCAAGGCCAAGGGCGTCGACACCGTCGCCTGCCTGTCGGTCAACGACGCCTTCGTCATGGGCGCCTGGGGCAAGGCGCAGAACGCCGGCGACAAGGTGCTGATGCTGGCCGACGGCAGCGGCGATTTCACCAAGGCGGTCGGGCTCGAACTCGATTTGACCGCCAACGGCATGGGGCTGCGCTCCAAGCGTTACGCCATGGTGGTGGATGACGGCGTGGTGAAGACCTTGAACGTCGAGGCGCCGGGCGCCTTCGAGGTTTCGAGCGCCGACGCCGTGCTCAAGGCGCTCTAGGCCGATCACCGATAGCCGACGGCTTTCAACCCGGCGGGCGTGGTCGGTGCCCGCGCGTGTCGGACCGGGCCATCAGTGCGAAATCTCCTCCAATGGCTTGCCGCTGGTCTCGACGGCAAAGAGCACGACGGCGATCCCGGCGATGAAGGCGACGGCGGCGAAGATCAGGAACACGGCGCCGATGCCGCTCGCCAGGAAATATCCCACGATCAAGGGGCCGACCATGGACGCCAACCGCAACCACGCGGTGCCCAAGGATGTGGCGAAGGCGCGCACCCGCGTCGGATAGACCTCCGGGGTGTAGAGATAGGCGCCCAATACCGACAGCCCGGCGAAGTAATAGGCGATGCCGCTGCAGATGAAGAACCACGTCGCCGAACCCAAGCCCAAGAACCAAACGGAAACCAATGCGCCGCCGGCGCCGAAGAACGCGACGGTAAAGAGCCACCGGCGTCCGATCCGATCGGCCGTCAAGCCCGCGGTGATGCCGCCGACCAGCTGCATGAAAGTGCCGAAGGTGGCCAAACGCAGCGACGTTTCGAGCGGCAGGTTGAACACGGTTCGATAGAGCGTCGGCAGCCAGGTGCTGAGGCTGTAGGTCACGAGGAAGGTCGCGAACCAGATCAGCCAAACCACCAGGCTGCGTTTGAGATAATCCGGGCCGAGAACGTCGCGCCAGGACGGCCGCCTGGTATCGGCATAGCCGCGTTCGCCGGCCGGCGCGAGCTTGCGGCCGGTGGCCTTCTCGACCTCCGCTTCGATTCGGGCAATCGCGCGCTCCGCGTCCTCGATCCGGTTGCGGCTTGCAAGCCAGCGCGGCGATTCCGGCAGCGCCCAGCGCAAGGACAGCGCGACCAGGATCGGCGCCGCGCCGATATAGAACATGGCCTGCCATCCCAAATTCGGCACGACAAAGGAACCGACCCAGCCCGAGATGAAAAGACCGACGGTGAAGATGCATTCGTACAAGATGACGAAGCGGCCGCGACCGGGCGCCTTGGCGATCTCGCTGATATAGACGGCCGCGATCGGCACTTGGCCGCCGAGACCGAGGCCTTGGATGGTGCGGAAAAGCAGCAGCGAGTGATAATCCCATGCGAAACCGCAGAGCAGGCTCATCACGGAGAACAGGCTGATCGCCCCCATGAGCGCCGGCAGCCGGCCCCACCGCTCGGCGCAAGCGCCGAACAGCAGCGCCCCCGCGAGCTGGCCGAGATAACCGGTCGAGATCAGCAAGCCGATATCCGGCCCCGACAGGGACCAAAGCGGCTTCAGCACCGGCAAAACCTGGGCGATGGTGAGCGCGTCGAAGGCGTCGAAGAAGGTCGCGGTGCCGATCAGCACGCGCGCCTTGACGTGCCATGACGAGAACGGCATGCGCTCGATCCGGGCGGCGACGTCGCGGATGGCGGCGACTTGCGCGTCGTCGTAAGCGCGCGCGTCTTGCATCGCGGTCATGGTCATCGTTTCCCCCTGCCAGGTTTTTTTATATTTGATTAGAGACCGGCGCCGGAAGCAAATCGTACCTCTTTAGGCGTCCGCGGCCTAGCCGTTTCCCCGGCGCCCGGTTTCAATCGCGGCGCGCGCCAGCGCGTCGGCGCGCTCGTTTTCAGCGTGGCCGGCATGGCCCCTGACCCAGCGCCACGCGACGCGGTGGCGGACGAGCGCGGGTTCGAGCCTTTGCCACAAATCC
>DATNMV010000249.1:0-3697 GCA_035602175.1 Allostellaceae bacterium | reverse complement strand
CCCTTTCTCAAGCCCGAACTGGCGCTCATCGAAAAGCGCTTGAAGGCCGGCAAGCCGGTGCTGGGCATCTGCCTCGGCGCGCAACTCATGGCGCGCGCGCTCGGGGCCAAAGTCTATGCCGCGGGCTTCAAGGAGATCGGCTGGGCGGCCGTCAATTTGAGCGCGGCGGGCCGCGAATCACCGCTCGCCCGGATCAAATCCGGCACGCGCGTGCTGCATTGGCACAACGACACCTTCGATCTGCCCTCGGGCGCGACCCACCTCGCCGCGACGCCGCGCACGCCCAACCAGGCCTTCGCGCTGAAGCGCCATGGCCTGGCGCTGCAATTTCATCTCGAGGCCACGCCGCGCGGGTTGGAGCGCTGGTATGTCGGCCACACGCTGGAGATATCCTCGACGCCGCGCGTGACCGTGCCGCGGCTCCGGGCCGATGCCGCCAAATTCGCCGGCGAGTTGGCGCCCCAGGCCAAGTCCTGCCTCGATGCCTGGCTTGACGGCTTGAAGGGCTAGCGCCGAGCCGCCGGAATACTATTGCGCGGTTTGCCACCAGCGGCGCGCAGCCACCACGGCCCAAATCGCCTCGACCGCGCCAAACGGCCACGCGCCTTGCAGGAAGCCATAGGCCGAGCCGAGCACGCAGGCCCCGGCGAAAGCCAGGATGAACCAGGGGCTGCGGCTTTCCAATGCGTAACAGACCAGCATCGCCGTCACGGCGAAAAGCCCAAAAAGCGTGAGCGGGTCCAGCATTTTTCCCCGGTCCTCTGCCAATTCCCCGGCCATCCCAGGCTTGCAAGCGCCGTGCCTGAACGACGGCAGCAGGGCTTACGCCACCGCGCCCAGCGCCTGCCGCAGCTTGCGTGTCGCGCTGTCGAGTTCGGCGGCGTTCATGCTGGCAAAGCCCAGGCGCGTCGCCCGGATCGACCGGCCGGAGATGGTGAAGGCGTTGCCGGGCATGATCTTGACGCCCTTGGCATGGGCGGTGGCGACCAGATCGTCCATGTCGATCTTGTCGGTGAATTTCACCCAGATGGCCAGGCCGCCATTGGGCAGCACGAACTCGACCCGGTCGTGAAAACGCTCGGTCAGGAACTTCGCCATCAAGAGCCGGCGCTCGGCGTAAAGCCGCATCGCCTTGCGGGTGTGGCGATGGAGCTCGCCGTCGGCGATCAGCTCGGCCACGGCGAGCTCGGTCGCCGGGTCGCCCTGGCGGTCGATCATCATGATATCGGCCGCGGCGCGGTCGATGAAGGCCTTGGGCGCGGCGATGTAACCCAAACGCAGGCTCGGCGTGAGCAATTTCGACATCGAGCCGATATAGACCACCTTGCCCCACGGATCGACGCTCGCCAGCGGCCACATCGGCTGATGGACGAAATGAAACTCGTGATCGTAATCGTCCTCGACGATGGCGAAGCCGAACTGCTCGGCCAGCGCCAGCAGCCGCAGGCGCCGGTCCGGCCGCAACAGGACGGTGGTCGGGAAGTGATGATGCGGCGTGACATAGACGACGCGAACGCGCTTCTTGCGGCAGGTCGATTCCAGCTCGTCGATGCGCATGCCCGAGGCGTCGATGCCGATGGACAGGACTTCGGCGCCGGTCGCACGAAAGGCCTCGCGCGCCGGCGGATAGCTCAACTCTTCCATCACCACCGGGTCGCGCGGCCCGGCGAGAATGCGCGTCGCCAGATAGATCGCCATCTGGCTGCCGCGGGTGAGGCAGATGTTGTCCGGCGTCGTGGTCAGGCCGCGGTCGACGTTGAGCATGGTGGAAACCGCCACGCGCAAGGCCAGCGAGCCGCGCGGATCGCCGTAGCCGAGTCCGTTGCGCTTCGCCGCCCGCGTCAGCGCCGAGCGGTAGGCGCGGCCGAGCGCCGCGACCGGAACCTGGCGCGTGTCGGGCGCGCCGTCGTCGAAGATCTGAAGGTTTTTTTCGGGCAGGAATGCCGGAATATTGGGCGCCGTGCCGACCAGGGGGTAATCGGGCCGCTCCGGCATGTGCGGCTGCGGCGGCGTTTGCGCGCCGCCGGTATTTTCTTTCAAGATCGGCAATTCCGATGAAACGAACGTGCCGCGGGTGCGGTCGGTCTTGACCCAACCTTGCGCGGACAGCTCGTCATAGGCTTCGACCGCCGTCTTGCGGTTGATGGCGAGGCTTTCGGCCAGCTCGCGCGTGCCCGGGAGCGCGGCTCCGGGCGCCAGCCGGCCGCGGCGGATCTCCTCGATCAGCGCGTAGGCGATCTGCAGATAGACCGCGTTGCGGCCGCCGCGGTGGATGGCGATCTTGAAATCCCATGGGCGAAGCACTTGGACCCCCTAACATTTGAAAACTGGATGTTCAGACTGGGCCATGCCCAGGATAGCCTGCTATGACGGTCGAGAAACAGTGGGCTTAAGGGAGGATCGGGCCCCGATATGGCGCGGGATGTCGCCAGCCTTTGTGAATTGGGGGCTGTCACATGTCTACGTCTTCCCGGCTGAGGCCGAATTGCCTGAACTTCTCTCAATTGCTGGCGCAGAACATTGCGCTGATCTCGCCGACCATGACGGCGGCGCTGATCGTTCCCGTGATGTATTCGAACACCGGGGATTGGAGCTGGTTGTCCTATGCGTTGGGGACGGTCATGCTCCTGTTCGTCGCCTACAACCTCAACCAGTTCGCGAGCCGGTCGACGACATCGGGCTCGATGTACGCCTATACCTGCCGCGGCCTCGGCCTCACCGCCGGCGGCATCGGCGGCTGGGCGTTGATCTGGGCCTATCTCGGCATCTCGATGGCCGGCGTCACCGGGTTTTCGATCTTCGCCGACACGCTCCTGGGCATGATGGGCCTGCACGTGCCCTTCATCGTCCTGTTCGCGGTCTGCGTTCTGATCGGCGGGTATTGCGCGTGGAAGGACGTCCGGTTTTCCCTGGTCCTGACGCTCATCCTCGAGGGCCTCTCGGTGTTCTTCATCATGCTGCTGTGCTTCATCGTCCTGTTCCAGCATAATTTCGCCTTGGACACCCCGCAGTTCACGGTGAGCGCGCTGCCCTGGTCGAGCGTCGGCCTCGGCGTCGTGGTGGCGATCTTCAGTCTGGTCGGGTTCGAATCCGCCACCGCCTTCGGCGACGAAGCGAAAAATCCGCTCAAAAACATCCCGCGGGCGGTTTCCGTCAGCCTGTTGCTGGCGGGCGCGTTCTTCGTCTTCGTCACTTACGTTGAGGTCATGGGTACGCGCGGCTACAAGACCACGCTCGATCAGATCGATGCGCCCCTGAACGTGCTGGCCCAGCTCGCGAACTATCCGCTCCTGCAGATACCCTTGTCGATCGGCGCCATGGTCAGCTTCTTCGCGCTGTGCATGTCGTGCCTCAACGCGGGCGGAAGGGTGATCTACGCGATGGGGCGGCACGGGCTGTTCCACGCGGCGACGGCGTATTCGCATGACCAGAACGAGACGCCGCATATCGCCGTTATCTTGATGAGCCTGCTGGCCTTCTCGGTGCCGTCGGCGATGATCCTCGGCGGGGTGGCGCCGCTCGATGCCTTCAACGATGTCGGCACCTGCGCCGCCTTTGGCTTCGTCGTGGCTTACGGCCTCGTCGCGCTCGCCGCGCCGGTTTATCTGAAGCGGCTCGGCGAGTTGACCGGCCAGCATGTCTTCGGCTGCGTCGCGGCCTTGGTCCTGCTGGCGATCCCGGCCGTGGGCAGCGTCTA
>DATNMV010000248.1:0-2964 GCA_035602175.1 Allostellaceae bacterium | reverse complement strand
TGGCCCCAGAGGAAGGCGCACAGCGCGCTCGACGCGCCCAGCGTCGCGAGAGCCACGCCGACGATCGGCAGGTAATAAGCCGGGCCCGCGCCGAACAGCCGCGCGAACTCCATCAGCCCGGCGATCACCCCGGGCAGGAACCAGGACCGCGTGCCGTAGACGAATTCCCACGGGACTAGGCCGTTGCCGTAGACCAGCCGGTGCGCCTGCTCGACGCTTTGGAATATTTCGTCGGGATAATTGAGCGAGGGATAGATGAACACCGGCAGCAGCCGCGCCGTCAGCGCAAGGGTGAACACCACAGTCGCCGCGGTGACCAGCGTTTTGCGCTCATGCTCGCGGCGTTCGAAGTTAGAGATCGGCAAAGACGTGGGTTTCCGCCTTGGCGCCGGGGTGCACCACCGCGCCTTTTTCGGCGTCGCCCACGGTCTGGGCATAACGCCACAACGCGCCCGATTGGTACTCGGTCTTCCTCGCCTGCCACGCCTTGCGCCGCTTGGCCAATTCCTCGTCCGAGAGCTCGACCGAGAGCGTGCCGTTGACCGCGTCCATCACGATCATGTCGCCGTCCTTCAACAGGCCGATCGGGCCGCCCACGGCAGCCTCGGGACCGACATGCCCGATGCAGAAGCCGCGCGTGCCGCCGGAGAAGCGGCCGTCGGTGATGAGCGCCACGTCGTTGCCCGCGCCTTGGCCGTAAAGCGCGGCGGTGGTGGACAGCATCTCGCGCATGCCCGGGCCGCCGCGCGGTCCCTCGTAGCGGATCACCAGCACCTCGCCCTTCTTGTATTTCCGCGCCTCGACCGCGGCGAAGCAATCCTCCTCGCGGTCGAAGCAGCGCGCCGGGCCGCGGAACTTGAGCTGGATGCCCTGCATGCCCGCGACCTTGCAGATGCCGCCTTGCGGCGCGAGATTGCCCCGGAGCACCATCAGCCCGCCGGTCGGCGAAAGCGGCTTCGAGGTGGGATAAATCACGTCCTGGTTTTTGGGCACGACCACGTTCTTGAGATTCTCCTTCATGGTCTTGCCGGTGACGGTGAGGCAGTCGCCGTGCAGATAGCCGCCGTCCAGCAGCGCCTTCATCAGCACCGGCACGCCGCCGATGGCGTGCAGATCCTTCATCACGTATTTGCCGCCCGGCTTGAAGTCGCCGATATAGGGCGTGCGCTTGCAGATTTCGCCGATGGCGTGGATGTCGAAATCGATCCCGACCTCGTTGGCGATGGCCGGCAGATGTAGCGCGGCGTTGGTCGAGCCGCCCGAGGCCACGAACACCGTGGCCGCGTTCTCGAGCGCTTGGCGCGTCACGATGTCGCGCGGCCGGAGCTCGAGCCGCAGCAGATTCATCACCGCCTCGCCCGAGGCTTCGGCGTAAGCGTCGCGCGAATCATAGGGCGCGGGCGTGCCGGCCGAACCGGGCAGCGCCAGTCCTATGGCCTCGGAGATGCAAGCCATGGTGTTGGCGGTGAACTGCCCGGCACAGGAGCCGGCCGAGGGACAGGCGTTGCATTCGAGCTCGTGCAATTCCTCGTCCGTCATCTTGCCGACGCTGTGCATGCCGACGCCCTCGAACACGTCGACGATGCTGACGTCGCGGCCCTGGAAGCGGCCGGGCAGGATCGAGCCGCCATACATGAAGACCGAGGGTACGTTCAAGCGCAGCATCGCCATCATCAGCCCGGGCAGCGACTTGTCGCAGCCGGCCAATCCGATCAGCGCGTCATAGGAATGGCCGCGCATGGTGAGCTCGACCGAATCGGCGATGATCTCGCGCGACACCAGCGAGGATTTCATGCCGGCATGGCCCATGGCGATGCCGTCGGTGACGGTGATGGTGGTGAATTCGCGCGGCGTGCCGCCAGACGCCGCCACGCCCTTCTTGGCCGCCTGGGCCTGGCGCGACAGCGAGATGTTGCACGGCGCCGCCTCGTTCCAGGTGGTGCAGACGCCGATGATCGGCTGCTTCAGCTGCTCCTCGGTCACGCCCATGGCGTAGAACATGGAGCGGTGCGGCGCGCGCTCGGGCCCGACCGTGATGTGGCGGCTCGGCAGCTTGGATTTGTCGAAAGCCGGCTTCTTGCTACTGGCGTCGGGCATGGCCCGTCTCCCCTGTCGAATGCAGGGCCGCACCATACAAAGAGGCGCGCGACGACGCTAGGGGCCTATTTGCCCGGATAGGCGACGGCAACCACGGCGACGCTTTCGGCGCCGCGCGGGTTGCGCAGCTCGACCGTGTCGCCGGCGCGCGCCTTCAACAGCGCCTTGGCGATGGGCGAGATCCAGCTCACCTTGCCCTGATCGGCGTCGGCTTCGTCCACGCCGACGATGGTGACGGTGTGCCGGGCCCCGCCGCCGAGGGCATAGGTGACGGTGGCGCCGAAGAACACCTGGTCGCGGTTCTTCTGCGCGGCCGGGTTCACCACCTCGGCGATTTCGAGACGCTTGCCGAGAAAGCGGATGCGGCCGTCGATCTCCCTGAGCCGCTTCTTGCCATAGATGTAATCGCCGTTCTCCGAGCGGTCGCCATTGCCCGCCGCCCAGGCGACCGTCTCCACCACCTTGGGCCGCTCGTCCTTGACCAGGTGCTTCAACTCGTCCTGGAGTTTCTTGAAGCCTTCGGGCGTGATGTAGTTCTTCGTGCCAGCGGGCAGCGCCGGGCCGGATTCAGCCGTCGCGGCGTCGACCTCGTCGGGCGCCTCGTCGCCCTCGCGGGTGAAGGCCTTGCTCATGCGTAGCCGCGCCAATTCCCCAGCATGTGCTCTGAGGTGCGCAGCGCCAGCGTGTGCATGGTGAATGTGGGATGGACTCCGCCCTCGGTCGGATTGACGCCGGTGCCGGCGAGAACCAGGTTGCGCACGTCGTGGGTCCGGCCATAGCTGTCGCACACCGAATCCTTCGCCGATTTGCCCATCACGGTGCCGCCCATGACATGGATCAGGCCCGGCGACGGCGCGGTCCACGCCT
>DATNMV010000247.1:0-3166 GCA_035602175.1 Allostellaceae bacterium | reverse complement strand
CTTAAGGTGGTGGGCAACGTCCCGGCCGGGCAGTCCTACGGCAAGAAGCTCGGGCCCGGCGAGGCGGTGCGGATTTTCACCGGATCGCCAGTGCCCGAAGGCGCCGATTGCATCGTCATCCAGGAAGACACCCGGCGGGATGGCGACATCGTGATCGTGAACGAGGCGCCCAAGCCCGGGCACTATATCCGCCCGGCCGGGCTCGATTTCCGTGAAGGCGATGTGGGGCTGAAGCCGGGCAAGCGGCTCAACGCGCGCGATTTGGGCCTGGCGGCGGGGATGAACCGGCCCTGGCTGCTGGTCGCGCGCCGCCCGCGCGTCGCCATATTGCCGACGGGCGACGAGGTCGTGCTGCCCGGCGATCCCATCGGCCCCAACCAGATCGTGAGTTCGAACGGCATCGCGCTCGCGGCCTATGTCGAAAGCCTGGGCGGCGAAGCGGTGCAATTGCCGATCGCGCCCGACGACAGCCAGGCCTTGCAGCAGATCGCCGAAGCATCGCAAGGATCCGATCTGCTCATCACCACCGGTGGCGCTTCGGTGGGCGAGCACGATCTGGTGCGCGACGCGCTCGGCGCTTCGGGGCTCACGCTCGATTTCTGGACCGTCGCCATGCGCCCGGGCAAGCCGTTGATGGTCGGAACCTACCGCGACACGACCATGATCGGATTGCCCGGCAATCCGGTTTCGACGCTGGTCTGCGCGCTTTTGTTCGTGAAGCCGGCGCTCGAAAAGATGATGGGCCTGGCGAGCATCAATGCGCCCAACCCCAAGGCGCGGTTGGCATCCGATCTCCCCGCCAATGACCGCCGCCAGGATTATTTGCGCGCCCGACTCGCCCGCGCGGCGGACGGCATACTCGAAGCTTCGCCGTTCGATAAGCAGGACTCATCGATGATGTCGCTGCTGACCCAGGCCGACTGCCTGGTTATCCGTCTGCCTCACGCGCCGCCGGCAAAACGCGGCGAAACGGTTGAATTCCTTCCACTTTCGGACTCGGCCTCCTTCCTCTGAGTCGCGCGAACGCTCCACAGCCCCCTGTGGATAAAGCCGCTTGACGAGACTTTGGAACTAAACTAGAACGGACATCGGTTTTGCTTTTGTTCCAAACGGCCCTCGGGGGAGCGCCATGCTGACTCGCAAGCAACACGAGCTATTGGTCTACATCAATCGCCGCCTCGCTGATTCGGGCGTGTCGCCCTCCTTCGAGGAGATGAAGGATGCGCTCGGCCTCAAATCCAAATCGGGCATCCACCGCCTGATCTCGGGACTCGAGGAGCGCGGATTCATCCGGCGATTGCCGCACCGCGCGCGCGCGCTCGAAGTGGTGAAGCTGCCCGAGGAAAGCGCCGCCAAGGCGCCGCGCGGCAAGTTCTCGCCCACCGTCATCAAGGGCGACTTCAAGACCGCGCTGCCCGGCATGCCGGTTTCCGAAAGCCCAGAAGCCGCCAATCTGCCGCTTTATGGCCGCATCGCCGCCGGCACGCCGATTGAAGCCTTACGCGACGGTTCCAACAGCATCGGCATTCCCGCCGGCATGCTCGGCGGCGGCGAACACTATGCGCTCGAAGTCGCCGGCGACAGCATGGTCGAGGCCGGCATCTGCGACGGCGACACCGTGCTGATCCAGCGCTGCGACACCGCCGAGAACGGCGCCATCGTGGTGGCGCTCATCGACAACAACGAAGTGACCTTGAAACGGCTGCGCCGGCGCGGCAATTCGGTCGCGCTCGAGCCCGCCAACAAGAATTACGAGACCCGCATCTTCGGCCCCGACCGCGTCAAGGTCCAGGGCAAGCTGGTGGGGCTGCTGCGCCGCTATTGATAGGGATTTTCGCGGCCCCGTTTCGGCGACCATAGCCTGTCGCCCTGGTCGTCACGGACGTTTTCAACATTGATTGCGCCCGGATCGAGCCATATCGCATAGCCGCCGTTGCGATAGACATCGATGCTGTCGATGATGCGCGCGCCCCGGCAGAGCTTCCACGCCGGAACATTCGCCAGCACCAGATCGGCCGAACATTGGGCGCGGTCGAAATGATCGGCGTCGCGGATGATCGTCACCGTTCGACCGCGCGCGCGATAGACGCAAGACCCGGCATCGCAAGCGAGGCTGCCGTCGGCACTGGCGCCGCTCGCGGGCCAAACGGGCCCGAGATGAGACGCCGCGCGTTTGGTCCAGGTCTCCTCTGTCGATCTCTCGCCGCGTCCGAGCGACGGAAGATAGTTCCCGTCTGCGTCGCGCACCGCCATCGACTTGCCTTCACCCGCGATGAGGATGTCGGGTGGCCGCGAAAGCCAGATCGAGGCCAAACCCAGCGCCACCGGCAACAGGCCGAGATAACGCCAGCGGCGGCGCCAGATGGCGAGCCACAAGCCCCCCAGCCCCAGCACGCCCAGGCCCCATTCCGGCATGCTCGGGAGATTCATTACCGCGCCCGGCCAGGACGTCACGCCCTTGGCGATGAACGAGATCGCGTCGATCCCCCAGGCCATCGGATGGAGCGCCAGGAATTCCAGATGCAGCGGCATCAGCAGCACGGACAGGATCGCCCAAGGCATCACCCAGAAGCCGGTGATCGGCACCGCCGCCACATTGGCCGCCACCGAATAAAGCGGGAAGCGGTTGAAGTGATAGATGGTGAAGGGCGCGGTCGCCAATGTCGTAACGATGGTGGTGAAGGAAATGCCCAGGAGATAAAGGCCGAACAGCCGCAAGCCGCCGGCGTTGCGGTGCCAGTCCGACAATTGCAGGCGATAGCTTTCGTAGAACGCCACCAGCGCCGCCACTGCGGCGAAGGACATCTGGAAGCTCGGCCCCATCGCGCTCGACGGCGTCATCAGCATGATCGCCACCGCGGCCAGCGCCAGCGCACGGGCGGAGATACTGAACCGGTCGACCAGCACCGCCAACAACGCGAGCGCGATCATGGCAAAGGCGCGGCGCGAGGACACGGTGGCGCCCGACAACAGCATGTAGCCGAAGGTCATGGACAAGGCCAATCCGGCGGCGAATTTCTTGGTCGGATAATTGAGCGCGATCACCGGAATGAGGGCGAAGATCGCGCGCAGCGCGAAGAAACAAATCCCCGCCACCATGCCCATATGCAGCCCGGCGATCACCAATATGTGCGCGAGCCCCGCGTCGCGGAACGCGCCGGCGTCG
>DATNMV010000246.1:0-14484 GCA_035602175.1 Allostellaceae bacterium | reverse complement strand
GCGTTGATCGATGCGCGGCCCGGGTACATTCTGTGGCGGTCTCCCTGGGAGCAGCTCAAATACGCGTTCGGCAATCCGCGGCGGCTCTGCGTCAGCGTTTTGTGGTACGGTATTCTCGCGCTTATCCATCGGCGCCGGTTCAAGATTTTGCGCGCCTTGGGCCGGAGCGCGATGTCGTGGCCCGCGCGTCAAGCCTACTTTTTCGTCTCGCAGCTCAATACGATGCTGCGGTTGAACGCGGTGCGGAATTGGCGTCCGACGCCGTCTCCGGTCCGGACAATTCTCTACCGCTCGGCGGAGCAGCTGCCCGGCGACAGCCCAGATTTCGGCTGGGGCGCCATATGCGAAAAGCTGAAAGTGATCCAGATCGGCGGCACGCACGCATCGATACTTGAGCCCCCGCGCCTCGAAGAGCTTTGCGAACATCTCTTGACGGGCATGGGCGCGGCGCATGCTCGATCGGTCCGGCACGCCCGGTAAGTCTCAGTGGGTGAGCCGGCCGAGCACGAAGCTGCGGCCGCGCGCGATCTCGTCATAGGGTGGCGGGTTGGATATCTCATCCGGCCGGATCAGCAGCACGTAATCGAACTGGGGCGCCAGCGCCGCCGTGGGATATAGGGTCGCCAGCGCGTGATAGGGCTCGCGATAAACCAATATCTGATAGTCGAGCTCGGCGAAGAGCGACGGGATGAGCGCGCCGCGCAGCGTCACGGCGAGCGCGGCCATGTGCGCCAGCGGCGGATGTTCTTCGGGATCGATCACGTCGGCATCGGGCGACAGCGGCAGCAGCTTCGCGCCCTCGGGCAGCTGGGCGAAGGCGGCGCGGTATTCGGCGTAGTCCGCCTGCCAGCTTTGCCATTGCGCCATGGTCACGCCCCAGCGCAGCAGGAACAGCGCCAGGATGAAGGCCTCGACGGTGCGCCGGCGGGGCGCGGCGCCCGGACGCCAATCGAGCGCGCCGGCCAGCAGCAGCGCCGCCGCCGTGGGGATAAGATAATCGACGAAGGTGCTTTCGCCGAATTGATGGGGCAGCAGGGCATAAACCAGGACGAGCGCCGCCAGCGGTAGCACCAGATCGCGGTCGATCGCGATCCGATGGATCACCGCGAAGGAGCCGAGCACCAGCGCCAGCAGCGACAGGGCGTCGAAAGAAGGATTGTAGAACCCCACGGCGCCGCGCAGCTCGGAAAATTTCAGCAGCACCGAGGTGTAGTAGAATTCGCCCGCCGCGACCTCGCGCGGCATCAAGCCGAAATAGATCGCCAGCGGCACCAGCAGATGGAGCAGCGGCAGCAAAGCGGGCGACAGGGATTTCCGTTTCTGCCGTCTCGCCTGGAGCAAAAACGCGGCCTCATAGGCCAGAATGAGCAACGCATAGACGGCGAAGGCGAAGAGATGCGCGAAAAGGATCAGGCTCGACAGCGCAGCGAAGACGGGCAGCGCCCAAATCCGCTCGCGTCCGATCAGCCACAGCGCGAAGACCCACAGCGCCATTCCCAGGCCGAAGCTCAGATTGACGAAGCCGAACAGGAACGGGCCGTTATAGACGAACAGCGCGGCCAATACGCCGAGGCGCGAGATCTTTCCGTGCAGCACGCGGCTGACCGCCAGCGTCCCCCAGAACAGTTGCGCCGCCGTGCACGCCAGGAACAGGCGCACCGCGCCTTCGACGCCGGTCAGGCGGTGGAACAGAAAGACGAATCCTTCCATCGCCAGGTTGGGCATCAGCCGCCAATCGGCTGCGTAGTATTGATCGGCCCCCGCGGCGCCGTCGCCGAAGAGGATGTGTTGGCGGGCGATGTGATCGGGCAAGTCGTAAAGCGGAAGATCGTGGAAGACAAAAAACGGCGCCACCAGCAGGATGGTGACGAGCCCGAGCACGGTGCTCTTATCGCTGAGATAACGCCGCATGTCCCCCCGACGCGCCGCTCGCCAGCGCACGGGGTTCCACCCCCAACGCCGGCAATGATCTTATCAATCAAACCAACCTGAATATACAAATTCGCCGGTTAACCAATGCGTCGACCGACCAACGCCGAATAGCGGCCCGCGGATCACCGCCTCAAACGCGGGGACGGTCACGCGCCTTCCAGGATGTGGGGGAATCCGGCATGTGGTAATGTTCAGCGATGGTCGCCGAACATCTCATCCGGAAGGAGACCACGTGACCGACACGCGAAAAGAGACCGACAGCCTCGGCGCGGTTGAAGTGCCCGCCGACAAGCTGTGGGGCGCTCAAACCCAGCGCGCGCTCGAGTTTTTCAGCATCGGCAAGGATTTGATTCCGCGCGAGATGATCGACGCCTACGCGGTCTTGAAGAAAGCCGCCGCCGGCGCCAACCACGACGACAAGCGGCTCGACGACCGGCGTTACCAGCTGATCGTGCAGGTTTGCGACGAAATCCTCGCCGGCAAGCATCGCGACATGTTCCCGTTGAATGTGTGGATGTCGGGCAGCGGCACCCAGTTCAACATGAATGTGAACGAAGTGATCTCCAACCGCTGCTGCCAGCTCGCCGGCACGCCGCTCGGCAGCCATGCGCCGGTTCATCCCAACGATCACGTCAACATGGCGCAGTCGTCGAACGACACCTTTCCGTCGGCGATGTATATCGCCGCCGCCGTCAACGTGAAGCAGCGCCTGGTTCCCGCGGTTTCCGCCTTGCGCGACGCGATCGCCGCGAAATCGCAAGCCTGGAGCGACATCGTCAAGATCGGGCGGACGCACATGCAGGACGCCACACCACTGACCCTGGGCCAGGAATGGTCGGGATATGCCGGGATGTTGGCGGACGATCTCGAGCGGATCGAAGCCGCTTTGCCAGGGGTGTACCGGTTGGCCATGGGCGGCACGGCGGTGGGAACGGGCATCAACTCGGCGCCGGGCTTTGCCGAGGCGGCGGCGGCGGCTATCGCCAAGCTCACCGGGCTGCCTTTTGTTACCGCGCCCAACAAATTCGCGGTGCAGGGCGCCCATGACGCGCTGGTCCAGCTGTCCGGTACGCTGCGCACCCTCGCGGTGTCGCTCTACAAGATCGCCAACGACATCCGCCTGATGTCCTGCGGGCCGCGCGCCGGGTTTGCGGAATTGGAGATCCCGGAAAACGAGCCGGGCTCCTCGATCATGCCGGGCAAGGCCAATCCGACCCAGTGCGAAGCGCTCACCATGATCGCCGTGCAGGCGATGGCCAATGACGTCGCGGTGGGTTTCGGCGGCGCCGGCGGATATCTCGAGATGAACGTCTACAAGCCGCTGATCATTTTCAACATCACCCATTCGATCACGATCATGACCGACGGCTGCGTCAACTTCCGCAAGTTCCTGATCGAGGGCGTGAAGCCCAATTTGAAGAAGATCAAGGAGTACGTGGACCGTTCGCTGATGCTGGTGACGGCGCTCGCGCCGGTCATCGGCTACGACAAGGCGGCGAAAATCGCCCAGTACGCGGTGGACAACGATCTCACACTCAAGGCCGCCGCGCTCAAATTGGGCTTCGTCACCGAGGCCGAATTCGACCGCGTTGTCGATCCGAAAAAAATGGTCAAGCCCTACGTGGCGAGCGGCGCCTAGGCCGCCGGATTGGCGGATGGGGTGGGATTCGAACCCACGAGGCGCTTGCACGCCTGCCGGTTTTCAAGACCGGTGCTTTCAACCGCTCAGCCACCCATCCGCCTGAAAGGTACAACGGCTTGGCTTGTGGCGTCGATGAGTCGCAACATCGATTGGCTTGGCGGCCGGCGCGCCCATCGCGGCGGCCGTTTCGCCGCCGGTCAGCCTTGCGGCTTCAAAAATACATTATTGTGTCCAACCGCGCCCAGGAAGGTGAGCTCGCGCATCGCATATTCCGCGGCAACGCGCGAAGGCCCGGGATGTCCGGCGAATGTGAACGGCGGCGGCCGGAACTCCGTTCCCCGGCTGGCATCATCCATCACGAGCAAACCGCCCGGCTTCAGCTTCTCGACGCAAACACGGTAATCCGCAGCCACGACCTCGTAATCGTGATTGCCGTCGATATAAATCAAATCCCACGCGCGGTCGCGAATGTGCGAGACGGCGGCGGGATCCGTGGAAAGCGCTTGAACCAGCGTGGGGCCCGCGAGATCGAAATTCATGAATGCTTCCAGCGTGTCGGCGCGATAGTCGACGTTCGTCAGGTAACGGCTGACGCTGTCGCCGACCGGCGCGAAAGGAGAGATGCCGTGAATATCGGGTTTGTACCCGAGCTTTTCGGCGATCAAGGCCGAGAGCGATATCACCTGGCCGCGATAGATTCCGATCTCGAGACACCGCTTGGGCTGAAATTCCCGAAGCAAGACAAACCACATCGCATGAAATGCATCGTCGCCAAATCCGCGGAAGTTCTGCAAGAAATACTGCCGGTGATCACGCAGAGCCTCGGGACACAGGTGACAAAAATGATGATGCATATAGGCGAAAAGCGCGTTTCGGCTGCCGAAATGCCTGGCTGCCTGGGAAAACGAGAGATCGATATCGTATGGCTTTTGGTATCGGGAATATCGGCGCAAATGATGTTCGGATCGCAGGCGGTTCCATCTGTTGCGTAATCTCTTGGGAAGAGAGCGGATGGCGGACATGAGGTGCTGAATCCATGATGGCGGATCGCGGCGCAAGCGTTTGCAGCCCCAATCAAGCGGCCTGGCGGTTTTTGTAACATCGGCGGAATGGAAAGAGAGATTGTCGATTGGTAATCTCTCCGCCGGTGGCGCTGCCCAATTCAGCGGCAACGGAATTCGGTGTGCGGTTCGGTGATTGAACGGCATCCGGATTGGCAACCAGGGTGACGGGATAACTCTCGACGCGTTTCAAGACCGGTGCTTTCAACCGCTTAGCAGTAAATCTTCTGCCGCGACATCAAACAATTCTGCCGCGGCCGCGCGGCGCGGCCGCGCCAAGCCGGTTGACGAACATGACTCCGGCAGGCAGCTTCTGAAACCCGAACCGGGGCGTTTGCCCGGCTGAAAGGAAACGGCATGCGGCTGTTGGTGCTGGCGGGGGACGGCATCGGTCCCGAGATCACCGCGGCTACTCTGTCGGTCCTGCGGGCGGCATCCGACCGCTTCGCGCTTGGCCTCGAATTCGCCGAGGATGTGGTCGGGCATGAGAGCCTCAGGCGTTTCGGCACCACCGTTCGCCCCGAAGTGCTCGAAGCGGCCAGGAGCGCCGACGGCCTGATCCTCGGCCCCACCGCGACCTTCGACTTCAAGGACGAGGCGCGCGGCGAAATCAATCCATCCAAGTTCTTCCGCAAGGCTTTCGACCTCTACGCCAACATCCGCCCGGCGCGGACATATCCGGGTCTTCCCGGCCGGGTCGGCGATTTCGACCTGGTGGTGGTGCGCGAGAACAGCGAGGGCTTTTATGCCGACCGCAACATGGCGGCGGGCAGCGGCGAGATGCTGGTGACGCCGGACGTCGCAATCTCGCTGCGGCGGATCACGCGGCTCTGCTGCGCGCGTATCGCGTGGACCGCTTTCGCGCTGGCGCGGGACCGGCGCAAGCACGTCACCATCGTCCACAAGGCCAACGTGCTGCGTCTCGGCGACGGCATGTTCATCGAGGAATGCCGCAAGGCGGCGCGCGAATTTCCCGAAGTCGCGACCGACGATGTGCTGGTCGACGCGATGATGGCGCATCTGGTGCGCGCGCCGGGCCGCTTCGACGTGATCGTCACCACCAACATGTTCGGCGATATCCTGTCGGACCTCACGGCGGAATTGTCCGGCAGTCTCGGCCTCGGCGGCTCGCTCAACGCCGGCGCGGATTACGCGATGGCCCAGGCGGCGCACGGCTCGGCGCCCGACATCGCCGGGCGGAACCTCGCCAATCCGTTTTCGCTGGTGCTGTCGGCGATGCTGCTGTTGGCCTGGCACGGCCGCAGGAGCGGGCAGGCGGCGTTCGGCGCGGCCTCCGCCGCCATCGGATTCGCGGTCGAGGCGGCGATCGGCGCGCGCGAAACGACCAGAGACGTCGGCGGCAATCTCGGCACGCGCGAGACCGGCGCGGCGTTGGCATCCCGCTTGCTTAAGGATTGAACGGCGCTGATGCGCTGCGACAGCCACGTCCACATCGTCGGCGATTTGGCGCGTTACCAGCAGCCGGCGGATCGACGCTATACCGCAGGCGTCGCCGATCTCGTCACGCTGCGGCGGCTTGCGGCGCGGCGCGGCATCGCGCGCTTCGTCATCGTGCAGCCGAGCTTCTACCTCGCCGACAACAGCCTGTTGCTTGAAAGCCTCGATGCTCTGGAAGGGCAAGGCCGCGGCGTCGTCACCATCGACCCGGCCAAGGCGGATCCCGGGCGGATGGCCGATTATCACGCGCGCGGCGTGCGCGGACTGCGGATCAATCTCTACAGCCCGGCCGGCGGCAAGGCGCCGCCGTTCGCGCCGGTATTCGATACCACGGCCGCGCGCGCGCTCCGGCAGGGCTGGCATGTCGAGGTGATCGCGCCGCTCGCCACCCTTCTCGCCGCGTCGGAGGTTCTTGCCGGCTCACCGGTTCCGGTGGTGATCGACCATTTCGGGCTTTTTGCCGGCTTCACGCCGAACAGCGAAACGGGAAAAGGATTGCTCGCGCTGCTCGGATTGCCGCATGTCTGGATCAAGCTGTCGGCGCCCTATCGTTGTTCGGCCGACGCCACGGCGACCAAACCCGATCCGGCCTGGCTCGCGGCGATCCTGGACGCGGCGGCGGATCGCTGCGTCTGGGGCAGCGACTGGCCGCACACCCCGCGGCACGAGGATCAAATCGGCAATGCCACGGCCGTGCCCTATCGCGATCTCAACTATGAGGAGGTGGTGGACGGATTTCTCGCGGCCTTGCCCTCAACCGCGACAGCGGACATGATCCTCGATCGCAACCCGGCGGCGCTTTACGGCTTTCCGCATAAAGGCTGAGGGACGCCGCCGGCCCTGGGAGGGGAAACCTTGATGGACGAAGTGGCGCAAAGCGCTCTCCGGAAGGCTGCCTTTCGGCTGGTTCCGGTTCTGACCATCGCCTATGTCTTCAATTATCTGGACCGCACCGTGGTCGGTTTCGCGGCGCTGACCATGAACCGGGACATCGGCCTGTCGTCGACCCAATTCGGCGTCGGCGCCGGCATGTTCTTCGTCACATATTGCCTGTTCGAGATTCCGAGCAATCTCGCGCTCTATCGCTTCGGCGCCAGGCGCTGGATCGCGCGCATCATGATCACCTGGGGCTTCGTTTCGGCCGCGACCGCCTTCGTCGTCGGGCCTTACAGCTTCTACGCGGTGCGTCTGCTGCTGGGATTGGCCGAGGCCGGGTTTTTCGCCGGCGTCACCTATTATCTGGCGGCCTGGTTCCCGGTGCAGACCCGGGCGCGCATGCTCGCCTGGTTCCTGGTGGGGATTCCGGTCTCGTCGCTGATCGGCGCGCCGATCTCCGGCCTGCTGCTGCAGATGAACGGGATTTGGGGTCTCGCCGGCTGGCAATGGCTGTTTATCCTGGCGAGCCTGCCCAGCGTGTTGCTCGGCGTGCTGGTGTTCGGCCTGCTGGCCGACCGGCCGCGCGACGCGGCGTGGCTTTCACAACCGGAGCGCAAAGCGCTGGCGGCGATGCTCGATGCCGAGACGCGGGAGCGGCCGCACACCACGCTGTGGCCCGCGCTCAAGGACGTCCGCGTGCTGATCCTGGCCGCCGTGCAGTTCGGCTTCACGCTCGGTTCCTACGGCATCGGCATCTGGCTGCCGTTGATGCTCAAGGAATACCAGTTCTCGAATTTCGCCGTCAGCATGCTCGCCGCGATACCTTACATCTTCGCCTCGGCCGCCATGATCGCCTGGGCCTGGCATGTCGACCGCACCGGACGGAAAATCGGCAATCTCGTCATCACCTGTTTCCTGGCGGCGGTCGGGCTTGTCATATCGGTCCTGTTGACCGGCTCGCTGCCGTTCGCGCTGGCCGGGCTGACGCTGGCGCTGATCGGCGTGACATCGGCGCGCGCCATTTTCTGGACCATCCCGACGCGCTTTCTGGCCGGGGTCGGCGCCGCCGGCGGTCTCGCCTTCATCAACTCGATCGGCACGGCGGGCGGTTTCGTCGGGCCGGCGCTGATGGGCTGGCTCAAGGACGTCACCGGCTCGTTCCAGAACGGGCTTTTGGCGATGGCCGGCATCATGCTAGTGGCGACGCTGCTCGCGGCTTCGCTCAAGCTGGTGATGACGCGGGAATAGTAGAGACGCGGGAGGCCGCGATTCGCCGTCATTGCGCCGTCCCACAACCCTGATAGAATTCGCCGCAACCAAGAATTGGGGAGGTCACCATGTGGAAGAAAATCGCCATCGGCGTCGTCGTATTGCTCGTCATCGTCGCGGGCGTCGGCTATTACCTCTTCTCCAATCTCGACACCTACATCAAGGAAGCGATCGAGAAATACGGCTCGGAGGCGACCCAGGCCTCGGTCACGCTTAGCACTGTGACCCTCGCGATCTCCAGCGGCGAAGGCGGGATCACGAACTTCATCGTCGGCAACCCCAAGGGCTTTTCCACGCCCAACGCGATCGCCGTCGGCTCGGTTACGATCAAGGTCGACACCAGCACGGTCACCGGCAACGGCCCGATCGTGATCAAGGAGATCGACATCGACAAGCCGCAGGTGACCTATGAGGTCAACGACAGCGGCGGCAACAATCTCGAAACCATCCAAAAGAACGCGGAATCCTATGCCGGCTCGGGCGGCGGCTCGACCACCGCGAGCGGCGGGCAACAGCGCAAGCTGATCATCGACGACCTTTATGTGCGCGACGGCCAGATCGGTGTCGCCGCGACGGCGCTCAAGGGCAAGAACCTCAGCGCGCCGCTGCCGGCCATCCATCTGACCAATGTCGGCAAGAGCAGCGGCGGCGCCACCGCCGGCCAGGTGGCGAGCCAAATATTGGGCGCCATCACCAGCGAGGCGGCCAAAACCGCCAGCAGCCAGCTGATGCAGTCGCTCGGCAGTTCGCTGTCCGGGATGGGCCAGGGCGGTCCCAATACCGGCGGCGCGACCGGCGGCGCGGTCAAAAGTCTGTTCGGCCACTGAGCGTGGCCCTTCCGGCTCAGGAGCCGGAGACCGGATCGGGATCGATCACGTCGGCGCAGCTGTCGGTCGGCGCGGCGGCGGTGTTGCTGGAAACATGCGGGCGCTAATTGCCGGAGGCGTGATCGCTGGCCGGTGGAATCGAAGCAAATGCCACAAAAGGGCCATAAAAAAGTGGGAAGGAACGTCGTATAGGCCGATCGCCTATAATAACCGTCGCGTCGGCTTCGGACGTCCAGGCATAACCCTAACTACAGAACCCTAACCACAGAGGCAAATCATGATCCATTTTACCAAGCAAACCGGCGGCATCATGGCCGCGGCGATGGTGACCGCGATGATGCTGAGCGGCGCCGCCTTCGTGTCATCCGCTCAAGCGGACATGCAGCTCGCCCAGGCCGGCCAGGCTCCGCCCGCCGGCGCAACCCCGGCGCCGCCCAACACGCCGCCGCCCGCGATGTCCAAGCCTGGTTCTGCCGATCAGGTCGAGACGCGCATCAAGAGCCTGCACGATCAGCTCATGATCACTCCGGCGCAGGAAGCGCAATGGTCGGCGGTCGCCCAGGCGATGCGCGACAGCGCGAGCCGGATCAACGCGCTCATCCAACAGCGCGCGCAAGGCGCCAAGACCATGAGCGCGGTCGACGATCTCAATTCCTATCAGGCGATCGCCCAAGCCCATGCCGACGGGCTGAACAACCTGGTGCCGGCTTTCGATACGCTTTACGCCTCGATGTCGGACGCGCAGAAGAAAAACGCCGACGCCGTGTTCAAGAAGCGGCCGCATGGGGTGAAGAAGAGCGGCTGAACCTATAGAACATAGGAGGGCACCATGTTGACTCGCGTGAAACGAAACCGGCTGTCTCGCGTGATGCTCGGCCGCTTGGTCATGGGCGGCGTCGCCGCCGTCTTGATGCTGACCGGCGTCGCCGGTCCAGCGGCGAGATTCCTGGCCGTGTCTCCGGCGCTGGCGGATGACCGGCACGATCGCGACCGAGATCGCGACCGGCGACATTATTACCATCCTTATTACGCACCGCCGGTCTACGCGCCGCCGGCGGTGATCTACGCGCCGCCGGCGCCGTCGCCGGCGATCGATTTCGTCTTCCCGATTCACATTCGCTGAGTATCCGACTTTTGAACGGTAGCGGGCTTCGCCTTCGGGCGAGGCCCGCGCCGTTTTTATTGGTGCACATGGCCCGCCGGGCGCGGCGAGGCCAGGATGGGATTGGCGCGGATATCCTCGATGTCCCGTTTCAGAGTTTGATCGTCGCTCCAGCCGGCGCCGGCGCGCGGCAGCCACACCCCGCGCAACCAACCCCTGCCGTCGATCAGGAATTCGTCGCCGGCCAGGCCCTGGCCGCGGTCGGGCGGATAAAGCGCATAGGCTTCTTCCATGCCGGGCTCGGCGACGGTGCAGAACGGGCGCGCAGCGTCTTCATGCACGCCGAGCGGCGCGATCACGGTGGTGACGTCGCCGCCGAGATCGAGCCGGCTGAGCGCCGCCAGCCGCGCGTCATCCTGCGGTCCGGCGAAGACCAGGTGCACGATACGGCCGCCGAGCTGGCGCAACGCGGTGACGGTGCCGTCCGGACATTGAATGGCGAAATCCGGCGCCTGGGCGGGCGTGCCCTGCGCCGCGCGCACGCCATCGGCGTTGGCGTGAACGAAATCGATCACATTCCAGATCGTCTCCGCGTCGAGCGGGGGGGCAAATCCCGGCATGGCGGTGTTGGCGATGCCGTGCGAGATCCACCAGAAAAGATCGCCGTCGGTATGCGCGTAAATGTGGTCGGCGGTGAGATCGGCCGGCGCATCCGTCAACTGCTTGGCGAGCGGCCCGTCGCCTTTTCCCTGGGCGCCGTGGCATGAGACGCAGTTCTGCGCGAAGGCCTGCTCTCCCCGGGCGATGGAACGGGTGGTGAAGCCGGACGGCGATTGAAAAAAACTGGTCGGATAGGCGGGCACGGTCAGCAGGCTCAGGCTCGGCAGGAAAAAGGCGATGATCACCAGCCACAACACCACCGCCGCGCCCCACAGCTTGCGGAACACGAAGCTGGCGCCGGCGAGCGCCAGGCCCAGTGCCGCCGAAGCCAGCGCCAGCCAAACCTCGCCTCGCAGCTCGGGCGCTTTCAGCACATCGGCGCTGAAGCGGATGGGGAAGGGCCACAGCGGCTGCTGATGCGCGGCCGGCACCATGGTGCCGAGGAAAGCGACGATGCCGAGCACGCCAAGCCCGAGCGCCGCCTCGAAAAGGACGTTGCGGCGCAGCAGACGCAACGCATCGTCGGAAGCGCGTTGCTTGGCGCCGCGCGGCGTCGTCGACAGTCGCGGCGTCAAGACCTCGCGGTTGACGGTGGCAATGGCGACCAGCGCGGCAAACAGCGCCACCTTGAGCAGCAACAGGCGGCCATAGTTTGTCCCGAACAGCCCGGCGAGGGAATCGACCAGATAAGACGCGTTGATCACACCGCTGGCGAGCAGAAGGCCCACCGCGACGATGCCTAGAGTCGAGAAACGCTCAGCCGCGCGGCGCGCGATTTCGACCCATTCGCCGTCGCCGGCGGCTATCGCGCGCTGGAACAGCCACGCCAGCGGCGCCAGCCCGCCGATCCAGGCTCCCGCCATCAGCAGATGAACGACGTCGGCGGTGAGGTGGAAAACGCCGTTGGCGCCCTGGTCGTCGGCGCCGTGCCCGGCCCAGGCGAGCGAGCCCAGCAACGCAGCGGCGAAGGCGAATGCTGAAATCCTGCCGACACGCGCCGGCAGCAGCAGCGCCAACGCCGCCAAAGCCGCGCAGGCGAGCCGCAGCGAGAATAACCGGCCGAAGCGCGTTTGCAGCAGCACCGTGCCGAGAATATGCGGGTCGAGGGCTGCTTCCAGGCTGCGTCCGCTCATGCCGGCGGCAAGCGCGAGGAACCAGCCGAACCCCGAAATCACCGCTAGCGTCAGACACGCCCAAAGCCAACGCCGGTAGACGGTTTCGAGCGCCGCCGGACGGGCGATCAACACGGTGAAGCACAGCGTTCCGGCCACGCCGATCGACGCCGCGAAATGCACGGCGCGCGCGGCCACCAGCAATGCTTCGGTCATTGTCCGACCCGGAAGGTGAAATTGCCTTCGGTGGCGTGGGTGTCGACCGAGATCACGTGCCAATGGACCTTGTATTCGCCGGGCGTCAGATTCTTGAGGCCGACGATCAGCAGCGTGTGGTCCCGGTCGTCGACCCGGGGCGCGCCGTCGTCGACGCGCGCGCCCGCGGCGTCGGTGACCTCGATGCCGCTGAAGGCGGGCTCGAGCTCCTGCGTGAACCAGATGCGCACGTCCGCAGGCGGCGCGCCCAGCGTGCTGCCGACCGGCGGCGCGGCGTGGTCGAGGAAGGCGTGCGCCCACGCCACCCCGCTCACGCCGATGACGAGCAAGCAGGCCAGCAGCATTCCGGAAATACGCTGCGTCATTTCAGTTTCCGAATATCGGCCTCCCGAAGGTGGCGGGGAAAATATCGTCGAGGAAGAAATGAAGCTGCACCAGCCCGCCATAGCCGTGTCCGGACAGGCTGTTGACCGGGATGATCGCCTCGGCGCTGATCTGATAATACTGCCCGGCCCAGATCAAGCCGGGCTGGATGGTGCCGGTGGTCTGGCCGCCTTGGCCGCGATTCATCGGCGTCGTCATGGCCATCTCGATCACCGGGATCAAACGGTCGAAGGGCGCGGACAACCCCACGTCCTTCACGTGATGCTGCAGATATTCGAGGCTGTATTCGATGGCGATGCCGTAATTGAAATTGTTGGGATGCAGCATCGCGCCGTTCGCGCCGTAGCTCGTCGTCTTGAGCGGGAAGTCGTAGCTAAAATTGCCGGTGATCGCAAAAGGCCGCAGCCACGGCAGCGATTCCGGCAAATCACCCATGCCCTTGCCCCAATCGAACACCGGCGACAGCGTGGTGTAATCGGGCGCGCCGAGGGCCTGGACGCGCCCGGTATGCGCCCAGTTCTGCTGGAAACCAATGAGCGCCATGGCCTCGTGCGGCGCATCGATGAAGAGTTGATATTGCACGTCGGTGGTGATGCCGCCGGTGCCGTGCAGCGTCGGCAGGCCGCCCGGCTGCCGGATCGTTTCCCATTGATCGGAAAAGGTGATGCCGAGATCGTGCGTCAGGCGTTTGGCGATATCGAACTCGACGTCGGTCTCATGCGTGCCGTCGGCGCCGGGCGGATTGAACGTCACCGTCGGCAGCGACATCTCGTCGGCGACGAACGGATCGTCGGTCAGGATGGTGGCCGGGAAAAAACGGTCGCCGGCAAAGCCGTGCGCGCGCGCGTCAACGGCGGCGAGCGCGGCGAACGCCGCTGCGGCGAGCGCGGCGAGGCCCTGGATCGGGCGGTTCATGGTCTGGCTCCAAATGAAAATGGGCTGGCGCAGGCATTCATCCGCCGCGTTGGCGACGGATGACGGCTAGCGCCGGTTCGGTCGAAATTCAGCCCAGCGCGGGAGGAGCGCGCGCGCGGTATGAGGATGAGTAGAGAGCCTGAAGCGCAAGCGGCGGCTGCGCGAAGCCGGCCGCCGTTTCATAGGCAAGCGGAGCCGGCAACGCCGGCGCAGCGGCGGTGTCGGCGAAAGCATGGCCGCATGCCGCCGTCTGGCAGATCGGGCAGGCGGCCATGCCGCCGTTGTGATGGGTTGACGAGGAATGCTGGCGGTGGGTGATTGGGCCGAGGGCTTCTTCGGCGCCGGCGGGGGCACAAACCGGCATCTCGCCCGCATCCGCCAGCCGTATCTCGGCGGCGAGCAGCAGCGGCAGCAAGGCCTGTACGGCCATGGCCAAGCCGCCGAACAAGCCGGCCGCCAGGCGATTTTGGCGCGTTCCCACCCCCATGTTGCGAATCTATCGCAATGATGCCGCCGGCGTCATGCGGCAAATCGCTCGCTCACGCGGGATTGACCGGCGGCCGCGCGCTGCGTCCGCAGGCGGCGAAAACGGCAGGGCGCGCCGCCGAAAATAAATGAATCGTCGTGTTAACTTCGCGATAGGCATTCGGTCGCAACATCGCATCGAATTCACGCAAGGTTTCGCCCCGCGTCACAAAATGGCCAAGGTTGTGCGGCATCGTGACTGCGTTGCCGCCGTTTCCGGTACGCGGGGTGGCGGAGTTGGTCGGTGGTTAGGGAGAGTGGCATGTCACGCTGGCGATTGGCGGGAGAACCCGATCTGGAAGAACTCTTGGGCGACGAGGTGATGACGCCCGTGGTGAGGAGCGCCGGCGTGAGTCACGAGGAATTGCGTCGTCAATTGAGCGACATCGGCCGGCGGCTCGCGCGCCGCGCCGCGCGCGCGGAATCAGATTACGCGGAATCAGGTTACGACGCCGCTTTCTGGGAACTTCGCGCCGACCGCTAGCGGCGGGGAGGCGACGGAAAG
>DATNMV010000245.1:0-4733 GCA_035602175.1 Allostellaceae bacterium | reverse complement strand
TGCTGTTCAGCCTGGTGGCGGTGATCCCGACCATCATCGTCGCCGTCTTTTCCTACATGATGTTCAGCTTCGGCGTGCAGGCCTGGTTCAGCGAGCGCGTGCGCACCGCCTTGCAGGAATCGCTGGCGGTCGCCGAGGCCTATCTGCACGAGCATCAGCAGGCCATCCGCTACGACATCGTCAGCATGGCCAACGATTTGAACCGCAACGCCGGCCTGTTGATCGTCAACCCGTCGCGTCTCAATGAATTGGTCAACGCCCAGGCGGAGCTGCGTTCCTTGAACGAAGCCATGGTGTTCGACGGCACCGGCCGTGTGCTGGCGCGCAGCGAGTTCACCTTTTCGCTGGGATTGCAGCCGCCGCCGGAATGGGCTTTGCAGCAGGCGCGCGCCGGCAACATCGCGGTCATGACCAGCGACAATGACGACCGCGTGCGCGCGCTCATCAAGCTCGAACGGTTCGGCGACGTTTTCCTTTATGTCGGCCGCAACGTCGACCCCACCGTGCTGGCGCGCATCGAGCAGACTCAGAGCGCGGTGGCGCAGTACGAACAGCTCGAGGGCCAACGCTCCGAATACCAGATCGCCTTCACCATGGTGTTCTTCGCCGTGGGATTGCTGCTGCTGACCGGCGCGGTGTGGGTCGGGCTGACTTTCGCCATGCGGCTGGCGCGGCCGATGAGCTCGCTGATCGTGGCGGCGGAAAAAGTTCGCAGCGGCGACCTGACCGCGCGCGTGCCGATCGGCGAGGGCGAGGAGGATTTCGGCTCGTTGTTCCGCGCCTTCAACCGCATGACGCATCAGCTCGAAACCCAGCAGACCGAGTTGATCGAGGCCAACCGGCAATTGGATCAAAGGCGGCGCTTCACCGAAACCGTGCTGTCGGGCGTTTCGGCCGGGGTCATCGGCCTCGATCACGAAGGTCGCATCAATTTGCCGAACCGTTCGGCCTCGGAACTTCTCGGCATCGATCTCGACCAGATGATCGGCCAGGATCTGGCCGAGGCCGTGCCCGAGATGTCCGGCCTCATCGATCAGGCGGGGCTGCGGCCCGAGCGCCTGGCGCAATCGCAGATCCAGTTGAGCCGCGAAGGCCACACCGCGGTGCTGCTGGTGCGCATCGCCGCCGAACGGATCGAGGGCGTGGTGAAAGGTTATGTCGTGACCTTCGATGACGTGACGGGATTGATTTCGGCGCAGCGCAAGGCCGCCTGGGCCGACGTGGCGCGGCGCATCGCGCACGAAATCAAGAATCCGCTGACGCCTATCCAGCTTTCGGCCGAGCGCCTGAAGCGCAAATATTCCGGCGAAATCCGCAACGATCCCGAAACCTTCGCCGTCTGCACCGACACCATCATCCGGCATGTCGCCGATATCGGGCGCATGGTGGACGAGTTTTCCTCTTTCGCGCGCATGCCGGCGCCGGTGATGAAGGAGGAGGATTTGGCCGAGCTCGTGCGCCAGGCGGCTTTCCTGCAACGCACCGCGACGCCGGAAATCCGCTTCGAGCTCAATCTACCGTTGGTGCCGCTGCGCGTGCTGTGTGATTCCCGCCAGATCAGCCAGGCGCTGGTCAACATCCTCAAGAACGCCGCCGAGGCGATTCACGCGCGTCCCGCCGATGCGCCGCAAGGCCATGTCCGGGTGATTCTCACCGAGGATCAAAGGCGCGTGACCCTGATCGTCGAGGACAATGGTTGCGGCCTGCCGCTCGCCGAGCGCGAGCGCCTGACCGAGCCCTATGTGACGACGCGCGAAAGCGGCACCGGCCTGGGCCTGGCGATCGTCAAGAAAATCATGGAAGACCACCACGGCGAGATCGTGCTCGAGGACCGCGAAGGCGGCGGCGCGCGCGTCAGGCTGGTCTTCAACCGGATCGAGCCCCGTTCGGCCGAAAAGCCGCCGTCGCGCGGCATGGAAATGGAAGCAGCCGGCCATGGCGCATGACATTCTGGTCGTCGACGACGAAGCCGATATCCGCGCGTTGATCTGCGGCATTCTCAAGGACGAGGGCTACGAGACGCGCGAGGCCGGCACCAGCGCCGATGCGCTGGCGGCGATCCGCACGCGCCGGCCGACCATGGTCGTGCTCGACATCTGGCTCCAGGGCAGCGAGATCGACGGGCTCGAAATCCTCAAGATCATCCGGCGCGAGCTGCCCACCCTGCCGGTGGTGATGATCAGCGGCCACGGCAACATCGAAACCGCGGTGGCTTCGATCAAGATCGGCGCCTACGACTTCATCGAAAAGCCGTTCAAGGCCGACCGGCTGTTGTTGATCATCGAACGCGCCATCGAGGCCAGCCGCCTCCGGCGCGAGAACGAGGAGCTGAAACAGCGCGCCGGATCCGACGACGAGCTGGTGGGCACGTCGCATGCGATTTCGCAGTTACGCCAGCAGATCGAGCGCGTGGCGCCCACCAACAGCCGCGTGCTCATCACCGGCGCGCCCGGCACCGGCAAGGAGGTGGTGGCGCGGCTGCTGCATGCGCGCTCGAAACGCGTGCGCGGGCCGTTCGTCACCTTGAGTTGCGCGACCATGCGCCCCGAGCGATTCGAGATCGAACTGTTCGGCGCCGAAGCGGGCGCCGAAGGTGAGGGCAGCCCGCGCAAAGTCGGCACCTTCGAGGCGGCGCATGGCGGCACGCTGTTTCTCGACGAAGTCGCCGACATGCCGCTCGAGACACAAGGGAAAATCGTGCGCGCGTTGCAGGAGCAGACCTTCGAGCGCGTCGGCGGCGGCTGGGTCAAGGTCGACGTCCGCGTCGTCGCGTCCACCAACCGCGATCTGCCGGCCGAGATAGCCTCGGGCCGATTCCGCGAGGACCTTTATTACCGCCTGGCGGTGGTGCCGCTGCATGTGCCCAATCTGCGCACCCGGACCGAGGACATTCCGGCCTTGGCGCGCCATCTCATGGTGCGCGCGGCCGAAAGCGCGCGGCTCAGCCCGCGCGAATTCGGCGAGGACGCGATGGCCGCGCTTCAGGCCTATGAATGGCCGGGCAACGTGCGCCAGCTGCGCAACGCGGTCGATTGGGTGCTGATCATGGCGACCGGCGACGCGCGCGAGCCGGTGCACGCCGACATGCTGCCGAACGAGATCACCGCCATCGCACCGGCCGTGGTCAAATGGGACAAGGGCGGCGAGCTGATGGGACTGCCGTTGCGCGACGCGCGCGAGATGTTCGAGCGCGAATACCTGCTGGCGCAGATCACCCGCTTCGGCGGCAACATCTCGCGCACCGCCGCTTTCGTCGGCATGGAGCGATCGGCGCTGCACCGCAAGCTCAAGACCCTCGGCGTCGCCGGCGGCGGCGCCATGGGCGCCGAACGTCCGCAGAAGCTCGACGCCTAACGCCCCGGTTCGCCGCGATGTCGCGTATCGCCTATGTCAACGGCCGCTATCTGCCGCACCGGGAAGCATCGGTGCATATCGAGGATCGCGGTTTTCAATTCGCCGACGGGGTCTATGAAGTCATCGCCGTCAAGGACGGGAGCTTCGTCGACGAAGTGCCGCATCTCGCGCGATTGCACCGGTCCTTGGGCGAGATGCGCATGCCGGCGCCGATGTCCGACGGCGCGCTCAAATCGGTGATGCGCGAGACCGTGCGCCGCAACCGCGTCAAGGACGGCATCCTCTATCTTCAGGTGACGCGCGGTTCCGCGCCGCGCGATTTCGCCTTTCCCAAGGGGGCGAAGCCGAGCCTGATCATGACCGCGCGCGCGCAGAAGCCGCTTGATCCCCGAATTTTCGCCGAGGGCGTCGCGGTGGTGACGTTGCCCGACATCCGCTGGGCGCGGCCCGACATCAAATCGGTGGCGCTTCTGCCTAACGCGCTCGCGAAGCAGCGCGCCAAGGAGGCGGGCGCCTACGAGGCCTGGCAGGTCGATCGCCACGGCAACGTCACCGAGGGCACGTCGAGCAACGCCTGGATCGTAACCGCCAAGGACGAGATCGTGACGCGCAAGGCCGACAACGCCATCCTCAACGGCGTGACGCGGCAAATGCTGCTGCTGCTCGCCGCCGAGGCCGGATTGAAGATGATCGAAAGGCCCTTCAGCGTCGCCGAGGCCAAGGATGCCCGCGAGGCCTTTCTCACCAGCACCACCAATTTCGTCGTGCCGATCGTGCGCATCGACGGGGCGACGGTGGGGGAGGGGAAGCCGGGCAAGCTGGCGTTGCGCCTGCGCGCGCTCTATGCCGCGCATGCGGCCTCCGATGCGGCTGGTAAAACCCCGTGAATGCGCAATCCTCCGCCGCCGCGCGCGCCAAGCCGTCTGCGATAATATTTGACTGGGACAACACGCTGATCGACAGCTGGGAGACCATCCACGAAGCGCTGGTGATGACTTTCGAGGAGATGGGCCACAAGCCGTGGACGCTGGCCGAGACCAAGCGGCGCGTCAGCCACAGCCTCAAGAACAGTTTTCCAAACCTGTTCGGGGCGCGTTGGGACGAGGCGCGCAAGATCTATCTCGAATCCTATGCCGCGATCCATCTCGACCGCATCGCGCCCATTCCGGGCGCCGAGGCGTTGCTGCGCGATCTGCGCTCCCGGGGCTTTCATCTCGCCGTGGTCAGCAACAAAACTGGGGCTAGCTTGCGCACAGAGGCCGCGCATATCGGCTGGGCGGGCTATTTCGCGCGGCTGGTCGGGGCGGGGGACGCCAGCCACGACAAGCCCGACCCGGCCGGCTTCCGCCTGGCGCTCGAAGGCAGCGGCATCGCCCTCG
>DATNMV010000244.1:0-4146 GCA_035602175.1 Allostellaceae bacterium | reverse complement strand
CGGATCGGATATTCCGTGCGAGCGGTCGGTGGTCGGCACATTGTGGTCGGCGACCGCGATGGTGGCCAATGGCCGGCGCACCTTGCGGTGGTTGAGGCGCAGACCCTCGAAGGCCTGCGGGCTGGTCACTTCGTGCACCAGGTGCCGGTCGACATAGAGCAGGCAGGTGCCGTCCGGCAGTTGCTCGACCAGATGGCTTTCCCAGATCTTGTCGAAAATCGTGCGCTTCTGGGCCATGGGCTACTTCTTCTTCGGCTTAGTCTCTTTTGCCTTCGCCGCGGCCTTGGCTTCGGCCTTTGCCTTGGCTTCGGTCTTCGGCTTGGCCTCGGCTTTGCCGTCTCCGCCGGCGGGGGCCTTGACCCCGGTTTCGGCGTCCGCTCCGCCGGCATCGGGCGCTTCGGCCGGCGCCGCCTCGGGCGACGTCGCATCGCCGGCGATCGCCGTCAGATCGATGCCCTTGGTGGCGATCTTCTCGCGTTCGCGCTCGGTGATGCGCGCCGCCTTGCCGGCCAGACCGCGCAGGTAATAGAGCTTGGCGCGGCGCACCGTGCCGCGGCGCACCACTTCGATGGCGGCGATGCGCGGCGAATAGAGCGGGAAGACGCGCTCCACGCCTTCGCCGTAGGAGATTTTCCTGAGCGTGAAGTTGGAATTGACCCCGGCGTTCTTGCGCGCGATGCACACGCCCTCGAACGCCTGGACGCGCTCGCGCTCGCCCTCGATCACGCGCACCATCACCTTGAGCGTGTCGCCCGGCCGGAATTCCGGCACCGCGCGGGCGGCGGCCAGCTTCTGGACCGCCTCTTTGTCGAGCATCTGCATAACGTCCATGGCACTTCTCCGGTCTTACTGTCCCCGCAAGCGGGCGAGGTATTGTTCCCACAAATCCGGGCGCCGCTCCCGCGTCGCCGCTTCCGCCTCGGCCTTGCGCCACTGACGGACCTTCTCGTGATGGCCGGAGACGAGAACCTCCGGCACGGACATTCCCTGCCAATCCTGCGGCCGGGTGTAATGGGGATATTCGAGCAATCCCCCGGTGAAACTTTCTTCCTCCAGCGACGCGTCCTTGCCCACGACGCCGGGCAGAAGCCTGACGCAGGCGTCGATCAGCGCGATCGCCGCCGGCTCGCCGCCCGAGAGCACGAAATCGCCGAGGCTCAACTCCTCGATCCGGTGCGCCTCGATCACCCGCTGGTCGACGCCCTCGAAGCGTCCGCACAACAGCCGCACGCCCGGGCCGGCGGCGAATTCCCGGACGCGCCCCTGGCTCAGGGGTTTGCCGCGCGGGCTCAACAGGATGAGCGGACCCGGGGCTTGCGTGCCGGCGATCGCCGCGTCGACGACATCGGGCCTGAGCACCATGCCCGGCCCGCCGCCGAAGGGGGTGTCGTCAACGGAGCGGTGTTTATCGCGCGCGAATCGGCGGATGTCCACTGTTTCCAGGCGCCAAAGGCCCCGGTCGCGCGCATCGCCGGCGAGCGAAAATCCCAACGGCCCGGGAAACATGTCCGGGAACAGCGTCAGCACCGTAACGGTCCAGGGCGCGGTCATGCGCGCTTCCTCTTGGCCTTGGGCTCTTCCAGCAGCCCGTCGGGCGGCGCCACGGTGATAAGCCCGCCGGACAGGTCGACTTCCGGCACGGTGCGGCGGGTGAAGGGCACCATCACGCTGCCGCCCTCGGGACGCGCGATTTCCAGATTGGTGCCGCCGCCGAAATCGTGCACCGCGGATACCCGGCCCAGCGCCGTGCCGTCCGCGAGCCGGACTTCGAGGCCGACCAGATCGTGCTGGTAGAATTCGCCGTCCCCGGTCGGCGGCAGGCATGAGCGCTTCACATAAAGCCGCTCGCCCTTGAGCCGCTCGGCGGCATCGCGGTCGTCGACGCCCTTGACGCGCGCGATCAGCGCGCCGCGCGAAGCGCCCATCACCTCGATCTCGAAGCGCCGCGCGCCGCGCTCGTCTTCCAAGGGCCCATAGGCGGCGATGTCCGCAGGATCGGCGGTGAAGCTTTTCAGCCGCACCAGCCCCTTCACGCCGTGCACGCCGGCGATGGCGCCGAGACAGATCCGTTGTTCATCCCGATTGGCCAAGACCGCTCTCCGTTCAGGCCGCCGGCTTTTCGGCTTCGCCGGCGGGGGCGGCGGGTTTCTCTTCAGGCTTTGCCTCGGCGGGGGCCTTCTTCTCGGCCGGCTTGGCTTCCGCGGCAGGGGCCGCCGGAGCGGCGCCGCCTGCGGCGGCTTCGCCTTCGGCCGCCTTGGGCGCCTGGAGCTTGCGGCGCTCGGCGCGGGGCATCGACTTCATCGGCGTCTCGCGGATCTCGGGCCGCTTCATCATGCCGGCATCGGCCAGGAACAGGGTCACGCGGTCGGAGGGCAACGCGCCCATCTTGATCCAATGCTGGATGCGTTCGGTCTTGAGCGTCACGCGCTCCTTGTGGCCTTTCTCCAGCATCGGGTTGTAGGTGCCGAGCTTCTCGATGAAGCGGCCGTCGCGCGGGCTGCGCGATTCCGCCACCACGATCGAGAAGAAGGGGCGCTTCTTGGCGCCGCCGCGGGCGAGACGAATCTTGAGACCCATGTGTTGCCTTTCCTGGTGATGTCCGTTGTCGGGGTTAGTGCTTCATGCCGCCGGGGAAATTGCCTCCCGGCATCAAGGCGCCGATGCCTTGGCGGGCGAGGCCGGCTTTACCGAGCTTGCCCATGCGTTTCATCATCTGCGTCATGTCCTGGTACTGCTTGACCAGCCGGTTGATCTCGGGAACCGTCGTGCCCGAGCCGGCGGCGATGCGCTGACGGCGCGAGGCGTTCAACAGCTTCGGGGTTTTGCGCTCGGCCTTGGTCATCGAGGACAGGATCGCTTCCTGCCGCTTCAACATGCTTTCGTCGATGTTGGCCGCGTCGAGCTGCTTCTTCACCTTCGCCACGCCCGGCAGATGGCCGAGGATGCCGCCCATGCCGCCCATTTTCCTGATCTGCTTCAATTGCGCGGCCATGTCGTCGAGATCGAAGCCGCCTTTTTCCATCTTGCGCGCGAGCCGCTCGTTCTCCTGCTGGGAGGATGCCTCCGCCGCCTTCTCGACCAGCCCGACCACGTCGCCCATGCCGAGAATGCGCGAGGCCACGCGCTCGGCGTGGAAGGGCTCGAGATCGCCGAGCTTCTCGCCCGTGCCCAAAAGCTTGATCGGCTTGCCGGTGATCGCGCGCATCGACAGCGCGGCGCCGCCGCGCGCGTCGCCGTCGATCCGGGTCAGCAGGATGCCGGTGATCGGCAGCCGCGCGGCAAAGGCCTTGCCGGTATTGACCGCGTCCTGGCCGGTGAGCGCGTCCACCACCAGGATGGTCTCCGCCGGGTTGGCGGCCTGGTGCACCGCCGCCGCTTCTTGCATGAGCGGCTCGTCGATCGAAAGACGCCCGGCGGTGTCGAGGATGACGGCGTCATAGCCTTCGCGCCTGGCCTGTTCCATGGCGCGCTTGGCGATCGCCACCGGCCGCTCGCCGGCGACGACCGGAAGCGAGGCGACGCCGATTTGCTTCGCCAGCACCGCCAGCTGCTCCTGTGCCGCCGGCCGCGCCACGTCGAGCGAGGCCAGCAACACCTTCTTCTTCTCGCGTTCCTTCAATAGCCGCGCCAGCTTGGCGGCGCTGGTGGTCTTGCCCGAGCCTTGCAGCCCGACCATCATCAGCGCCACCGGCGGCACCGCGTTGAAATTGAGCGCGGCGCTTTCACTATCGGTGCCCAAAGTAGCCACCAAATGGTCGTGCACCAGCTTCACCACCATCTGGCCCGGCGAAACCGAGCGCACGATGTTCTCGCCCACCGCCTTTTCGCGCACGGCGGCGATGAAATCCTTCACCACCGGCAACGCGACGTCGGCCTCGATCAGCGCGATGCGGATCTCGCGCAAGGCGGCGTCGACATCGGCCTCGCTCAGCGCGCCCTTGCGCTTCAAGCGGTCGAAAATGTCGCCCAGGCGGAAGCTCAGACTCTCGAACAAAAGGACTCCTCTAAACCCGCGCAAAAGCCGAACGGGCCAGCGCGCGACACTCGCGGACCGGCCTGCCCCCTCGGGGGCGGAAGGGCATGAATCCCTTGAAACGGGGCGGACGTTAAGGTCCGGACCGATTTCTGTCAACCGCGCAACCTTTG
>DATNMV010000243.1:0-2190 GCA_035602175.1 Allostellaceae bacterium | reverse complement strand
CTGGAGGTAGAGGTCGATCTTGTTCGCATCAAGCGCGCCGGCCACGAGCGCGGCGATGCCGTCGCGGTCGAGCCCGCGGAACGCCGCGATCTTTTCGGGCACTAGCGCTTCCACCCGGTTCGCCTTGCCGTTGCTGGCGGCAGGCACGACCGCCGCCGGATCGGGAATCGCGGCGGCGCGCGTCTCGCCCTCTTGCCCGCGAAGGCCAGCGTCGTTGCGTGACACCGATTCGGCGAGGTGCTTAAGGCGCCGGGACAGTTCCTCGACTTCGGCGGCGAGCGGCTGCGTATTGGACAGCGCCCGGTCGATCGCCATCTCGACCTGGTTTTCCACAACGCCGAGGCGGCGATCGAACTCCGCCATCTGCCGGGCGAGGTCGCCCGAGCCGCGGGCAATGTTGGAAACTTGATCGCTAACTTCGGCGCGATCGTGTTTGCGGCCGGCGATCGCGTTGTAAATCGAGAGGCCGCATAGCACGCCGAGGCCGACGAGAGCGGAGTCGGTGACAGAAACTCCGAAGCGGAAATGTAGCGCAGTGCCGATAGATACGGCAATAAGCACCATGCAGAAGGCGATAAAAAAGGCGCTGATGCGCACCATCAATGACCCTGCTCCGCCCGCTCCCGAGGATCCCGAACCGGCGCGATAGACGGAACTTTTTTCGGTCTCCCTGCCGGGAAGAGTGATTCGCGCCCGGGCGTTATCAGTGTCCATAAGCGCTGCGCGCCTGCAAGTCCGGCGATGCGTCGCTTTTAAGACATAACGGCCCGGATCACCCGTCCCACTTTCTCGAAGATCTCGGCGATTTGCGCTTCGGTCACAATGAGCGGCGGCGCGATCGCGAGCGTGTCGCCGCTGATACGGATCACGAGGTCCTCGTCGTGGAACGCGCGGTCCATCGCTTCGTAACCCCGCTCACCCGGCGCGCCCGCGCGCGGCGCCAGATCGATCCCGGCGGCGATGCCGACGGCGCGGATGTCGAGCACGCCGGGCAGGCCCTTGAGCGTCATCGCGGCGTCGCCGAACCGCTTTTCCAGCCGTTTGGCGCGCCCGAAAATATCTTCGTCGCGATAGAGATCGAGCGTGGCGATGCCGGCGGCACAAGCGAGCGGGTGCGCCGAGTAGGTGTAGCCGTGGAATAATTCGACGGTGTGCTCCGGCCCTTGCATAAACGCATCGTAGATGGGCTCGCGGGCAATGACGCCGCCCATCGGAACCGCACCCGAGGTGACGCCTTTGGCAAAGCAAAGAAGATCGGGCGTCACGCCGTAGCGCTCGGCGGCGAATACCGCGCCAAGGCGGCCGAAACCGGTAATCACCTCGTCGAAAATCAGGAGGATGCCGTGCTTGTCGCAAATCGCGCGCAGGCGCTGGAGATAACCCTTCGGCGCCGCCAGCACGCCGGTCGATCCAGCCATCGGCTCGACGATCACGGCGGCAATTGTTGAGGCGCCGTGCAACGCGACAATGCGCTCAAGATCGTCGGCAAGATGCGCGCCCCATTCCGGCTCGCCGATGGTGAACGCCTGATGCTCGCGGCTATAGGTTGCCGGCAGATGATCGACGCCGGTCAGGAGCGTGCCGAAGAATTTGCGGTTGTTGACAATGCCGCCGACCGAAATGCCGCCGAAGCCGACGCCATGATAGCCGCGCTCGCGGCCGATCAAGCGGGTCCGGCCGGCCTCCCCGCGAACGTTGTGATAGGCGAGCGCGATTTTGAGCGCGGTGTCGACCGCTTCCGAGCCGGAATTGCAGAAGAAGACCCGATTGAGATCGGCGGGCGCGATCGCCGCGATCCGGCTAGCGAGCTCGAACGATTTCGGATGGGCGAAGTGAAAGGCGGCGGCATAATCCAATTCCGCGGCCTGCCGCGCGATCGCCGCGACAATCGGATCGCGGTTATGGCCGGCATTGCTGCACCACAAGCCGGCCAATCCGTCGAGCACCGCGTGCCCGTCCGGGGTGAAGTAGTGCATGTCCTTGGCGCGGGCGAGCAGCCGCGGCGCGCGCTTGAACGCGCGATTGGGGGTAAACGGAATCCAAAAGGCATCGAGATCGTTGGTTTGTCGCGTCAGACTCCCCGCTTCCGTCATGATGGCCGATCCTTCGACTGCGCCCGCTCACGCCCGGCAGCACAAGCCCTAGGGCAGCTTCATCCTAGCGCCGCATAGAATGAATGTACAAAGCTGA
>DATNMV010000242.1:0-10472 GCA_035602175.1 Allostellaceae bacterium | reverse complement strand
GGGCGTGGCGGTGATGCAGCCTTCGATGCCGCCCTTGGTGCGCGAATGGGCGCCCACGCGAATCCCCTTCGCCACCGCGGTCTACACCAACGGCCTCCTCGTGGGCGAGGTGCTGCCGGTGGCCTTCACCCTGGCCCTGGTGCTGCCGCTTTTCGGCGGCAGTTGGCGTTGGAGCCTGGCATTCTGGTCGCTGCCGGTGCTGGCGACGGCGGCGGCGCTGGTGCTGCTCGGACCGAAGCATCGGCCCCATCCGCACGGTGCGCCGCCGCGGCGCTGGTGGCCCGATTGGAAAAGCGGACTCACCTGGCGCCTCGCCATCATGTTCGGCGGCACCAACACGCTTTATTTCGCCACCAACACCTTCCTGCCCGACTACCTCGAGGCGGTGGGGCAATCCCAATGGATCGGCTGGGCGCTGACCGCGCTCAATTTCGGCCAGCTGCCGGCTTCGTTCCTGATGCTGGTGGTGGCCGGAAAGCTCGTGCGAAACCAATATTCCTATATCGCCCTGGGCCTCATCATGACCGGGAGCATCTTTGGCATGTTGCTGATGCCGGGCGGCTGGGTGGTGTGGTGGGCGGGGGTGGCGGGCTTCGCCTGCGCCGCGGTGTTGATTCTGCTGCTGGCGCTCCCGCCGATTTTGGCGCGAGCCGAGGACGTGCCGCGGCTCACCGCCGGCATCTTCACGCTCAGCTATTCGACCGCGGTGGCGACGCCGGTCCTGGCCGGGCTGATCTGGGACGCGACCGGCAACCCGGCCTCGGCCTTCCTGCCGGCGGCATTGGGCGCGCTCGCCATCATCGGCTTCGCGCCGACCATCGGCTTCAAGCGGATCAAATAGCGCGCTCTTATTTCTTTCTGCTTGTTATTCCGCCGCCACTTGCTTGCGCGCGCGACGCGCGCCGGCTTCCTTGGCGTCGGCCGCCAGCGCAGCGGTAAGCCGCGAGCGGATGTCGCGCAAGCGGCCCTGGTGCTCGATCCTGTGGCCGAACAGATCCTTCACGTAGAAGACGTCGACCACCTTCTCGCCATATGTGGAAATCTTGGCGCTCGAGATCTGGAGATTGAGCGCGGTCAAGGCGCGCGTCACCTCGAACAGCAAGCCCGGCCGGTCGGGGCCGTTCACCTCGATCACGGTGTGGGTGAGGCTCGCATTGTTGTCGATGATGACGCGCGGCGGCGCGTCGATGGTGCGGGTGCGCGGCGGAATCGCCTGCGGCTTGGCCAGCTCGACATGCGGCTTGATGCGGCCCGACAGCACGTCTTCGAACAGGGCCGCGAGCTTCGCCAGCTTCTCGGGCCGGTCGAAGGCGCCGCCCGCCTGGTCCTGGACCCAGAAGGTGTCGAGCGCCATGCCGTTCTGCATGGTGAGAATCTTGGCGTCGACGATGTTGGCGCCCGCGAGCGCCAAGGCCCCGGCGATGCGCGAGAACAACCCCGCGTGGTCGGCGGTGTAGAGCGTGATCTCGGTGACGGCGCGCTCCTGATCGACGCGGGTTTCGAGCGTGAGCGGCCGGCCGGTGCGCTCGGCGTCACGGATCAGGCGCGCGTGGCGCGCCTCGGTTTCGGGATCGAAGGACAGCCAATAGAACGGGTAACCCTTGGCGAGGAAGGATTCGACGTCCTCGCGCGAGAAATCGGGCAAGAGCTTGACCACCGCCTCCTGGGCGAGCGAGACGCGCTGCATCTGGCCTTCCTCGACCAGCCCGCCGACCATCAAATCGAAGGCGCGGTGATAAAGTTCGCGCAAGAGCGTCGCCTTCCAGTTGTTCCACACCTTGGGGCCGACGGCGCGGATGTCGACCACCGTCAGCACCAGGAGCAGCTTCAACCGTTCGGGTGACTGCACGCGCTCGACGAAATCGCGGATGGTCTGCGGATCGTCGATGTCGCGCTTCAAGGCGGTGGCGCTCATCAGCAAATGCCAGCGCACCAGCCAAGCGGTGGTTTCGGTCTCCTCCGCGGTCAAGCCCAAGCGGGGGCCGAGCTTCTGCGCCACCTCTTCGCCCAAGATCGAATGGTCGCCGCCGCGGCCCTTGGCGATGTCGTGCAGCAGCACGGCGAGATAAAGCGCGCGGCGCGAGGACACCGTCGGCGCTAAGGATGTGGCCAGCGGCAGCTCGTCCTTGAATTCGCCCTTTTCGATCTTGCTCAAAAGGCCGATGGCGTAGAGCGTGTGCTCGTCGACGGTGTAGATGTGATACATGTCGAACTGCATCTGCGCCACGACGCGGCCGAAATCGGGCACGAAGCGGCCGAACACGCCGGCCTCGTTCATGCGCCGGAGCGCCACCTCGGGATCCTTGCGCGAGGTGAGAATCTCCAGGAACAGGCGGTTGGCCTCGGGGTTGGCGCGCAGGTCGTTGTCGATCAGTTTGAGCGACTGCGTGATGAGGCGCAACGCGTGGGGATGGATGTCGAGCCCGTGCTCCTCGGCCAGGTGGAACATCCTTATGAGATTGACCGGGTCGTCATGGAAGGCGCTGTCCTTGTCGACGTCGATGCGGCCCCCCGCCACCCGGAAGCCGTCGAGCTTCTTCTCGCGCCCGCGCCAGCGCCGCCAGGTGAGCAACGGCTCCTTGGTCTGCTCGGATTCCAAAAGCGCGCAGAAGATGCGCGTCAGATCGCCCACGTCCTTGGCGATGAGGAAGTAGTGTTTCATGAAGCGTTCGACGCCGCGCGTGCCGGTGTGGTCGGTGTAACCCATGCGGCGGGCGATTTCGGCCTGGTTATCGAAGGTCAGGCGGTCTTCGGCGCGGCCGGTCAGGAAATGCAAATGGCAACGCACCGTCCAGAGGAAATTCTGCGCGTGGGCGAAGCGCGCGGCTTCTTCCTCCGACAGCACCTTGAGATCGACCAGCTTGGCGACGTCGTCGACGTGGTAGATGTATTTGGCGATCCAAAACAGGGTGTGGAGATCGCGCAGGCCCCCCTTGCCCTCCTTGACGTTGGGCTCGACCAAATAGCGCGAATCGCCGAGACGGCGGTGGCGTTCGTTGCGCTCGTCGAGCTTGTCCTTGACGAATTGGGAGGCGGAGCCTTTGGCGATCTGCGAGTCGAAGGCCTTCTTGAGCGCGTCGTAGAGCTTCTGTTCGCCCCAGACGTAGCGCGCCTCGAGGATGGCGGTGCGGGTGGCGAGATCGGCCTTGGCGGCGGCAATGGCCTCGTCGATCGAGCGCGTCGCCTGCCCCACCTTCAGCCCCAAATCCCACAGCGCGTAGAGCATGTATTCGACCATCTGCTCGCTATGCGGCGTCGCCTTGTAGGGCAGCAGGAACAGGAGATCGATGTCGGAATGGGGCGCCAACTCGCCGCGGCCGTAGCCGCCGACGGCGATCAGCGCCATCTGCTCGCCCGCTGTTGGGTTGGGCAGCGGAAAGACGCGGGTCTGGGTGAAGTCGTAAAGCGCGCGGATGATTTGATCCATGAGAAATGCCAACGCGTGCACGGTCTCGGTGCCGGAGGCGCCGTTCTCGAAACGCTTTTGCACCTCGGCGCGGCCGGCGATGAGCGCCGCCTTCAGCACGGCGCTGACCGCCGTGCGCTCGGGCACGCCTGGGGCGGCCTCGGCGAGGTCTTCGAGTTGCGTTTGCAGCGCGCGACGATCGACGATGTCGCGCGGGCGGGGGACCGGGCTCATGCGGGCATTTTACACAGGCAGGGGTTAACTGTCGCCTGCCGGCTCAGCCGCGCTTGTCGATCAAGGCCTTGAGTTTGTAGAGGAATTCGAGCGCTTCCTTGGGCGAAAGCTCGTCCGGGCGCAAGGATGACAACAGCGCCTCGAGCGCCGAGGGCGCTGCCAGCTTGGGCGCCGATGCGGTGAAGAGTGGCAGATCCTCGGCCATTTGGGTCAATTGCCCGCGGCGCTCGCCCTTCTCCAATGTGGCCAGCACCTCTTCGGCGCGCGCGATCACGGCAGCCGGCAGCCCGGCGAGCTTCGCCACATGGATGCCGTAGGAACGGCCGGCCGCGCCGGGCGCCACCTCGTGCAGGAACACGACGTCGCCCTGCCATTCCTTGACGCGCATGGTCCAGCACGACAAATCCGCGAGCCTTCCCTGGAGCGCCGTCAACTCGTGGTAATGGGTGGCGAAAAGGCAGCGGCAGCGATTGACCTCGTGCAGATGCTCAAGCGCCGCCCAGGCGATCGACAGCCCGTCGAACGTGGATGTGCCGCGGCCGATCTCGTCGAGGATCACCAGCGAGCGCGCCGTGGCTTGGTTGAGGATGGCGGCGGTCTCGACCATCTCGACCATAAATGTTGACCGGCCGCGCGCCAGATCGTCGGCGGCGCCGACGCGCGAGAAGAGGCGATCGACGATGCCGATCCGCGCCGATTCCGCCGGGACATAGCCGCCCATCTGCGCCAGCACGGCTATGAGCGCGTTCTGGCGCAGGAAAGTGCTCTTGCCCGCCATGTTGGGGCCGGTCAAAAGCCACAGCCTTTGGCCCGGTTTGAGATCGCAATCATTGGCGACGAAGCCCTGCGCGGCCGCGCGTTTCAAGGCCGCTTCGACCACCGGATGGCGGCCGCCCTTGACGGCAAAGCCTATGCCGTCCTCGACCGCGGGCCTACGGTAATCCTGCTCCACCGCCAGCTCGGCATGGCCGGAAGCGACGTCGAGCGCGGCCAGCGCCGATGCGGCGCGCTGGATCATTTCCGCGCGGGCCTTTACCTCGCCCACCAAATCCTCGAACAGTCGCAACTCGAGCGCCAGCGCCTTGTCGGCCGCCGAGGCGATGCGGCTTTCGAGCTCGGCCAATTCGGTGGTGGCGTAGCGCACCGAAGAGGCGAGCGTCTGGCGGTGGATGAAGGACGGGCCGAGCTTGCCCGCGTGATTGGGCGAAACCTCGATGTGATATCCGAGCACGTTGTTGTGCCGGATCTTGAGCGAAGCGACGCCGGATTCGCCCGCATAGCGCGCCTGGAGCTCGACCACCAGGCGGCGGCCTTCGTCGCGCAGGCGGCGCAGCTCGTCGAGCTCGGGCGCATACCCCGATGCGATGAAGCCGCCGTCGCGGACATAAAGCGGCAATTCAGGCGCGAGCGCCCGCGTCAATCGTCCGACGAAGGCCGCATGTTCGCCCAGATCCTTGAGCGCTTGGGCGACAAGATCGGGCGGAGCGGTCGAGGCCAGCGCCGCGCGCAAGGCCGCGCTTCGATCAAGCCCGTCGCGCAACGCCGCCAGGTCGCGCGGGCCGCCGCGGCCCAGGGACAGGCGCGACAGGGCGCGCGCCATGTCCGGGCAACGCGCCAGAATGGCGCGGCTGTCCTGGCGTAAACGCTCGGACGCAACGAAGAACTGGACCGCGTCGAGCCGCGCGGATATCGCCGCGGCGTCGGTCAGCGGCGCCCCCAGATGCTCGGCCAGAAGGCGCGATCCGGCGCCGGTCTGGGTGCGGTCGATGGCGGCGAGGAGACTGCCCGAACGCTCGCCCGAAAGGGTCTCGGCGAGTTCGAGGTTGCGCCTGGTGGCGGGATCGATCGCCATGAAGGCGCCCGACGAGAACCGCCGCAAGGGACTGAGCGCCGGCAGCTTGCCCTGCTGGGTGAGGTGGACGTAATCCAGGAGCGAGCCCGCGGCGGCGATTTCGGAGCGTGAGAACGCGCCGAAGGCGTCGAGCGCCTGCACGCCGAGCGCCGCCTCGATGCGCTTCCTGCCGTTCTCGCTGTCGAAGCGCGCATTGGGCAGCGGCGAAAGCGCGGATTTCCAGTCGTTCAATAACTCGAAAAGCTCGGGCTTCTGCAGAAGCCGCTCAGGCAGCAGGATTTCGCCGGGCGCCAACCGGGCAAGATCCGCGCCCAGATTCGTCAGGGCGACCTCCTGGGTCGCGAAATCGCCGGTCGAAAGATCGAGCCAGGCCAGCGCCAACCCGCCCTGCGCCTCGGCCAGCGCGGCCAGGTAATTGTGGCGGCGCGCATCGAGGATGGTCTCCTCGGTGATGGTGCCGGGGGTGACGATGCGCACCACCGCGCGTTTGACCGGCGGCTTGCCCGGGCGTTTCTTGGCTTCGGCCGGATCCTCCATCTGCTCGCACACCGCGACGCGGAAGCCCTTGCGGATCAGCTTGGCGAGATAGGCCTCGGCGGCATGGACCGGCACGCCGCACATCGGGATGTCCTCGCCCTCGTGCTTGCCGCGCTTGGTGAGCGCGATGTCGAGCGCGCGCGCGGCCAGGGCCGCGTCCTCGAAGAACAGCTCGTAGAAATCACCCATGCGGTAGAACAGCAGGCAATCGGGGTTCTGGCGCTTGATCTCGAGATACTGCGCCATCATCGGCGTCGCCTCGCCGCCCGGCGCCGGAGCCGCGTTCTGATCGGCCGGCGGCGGAGCCGCGTTCTTGTCAGGTGACGCAGCGGGCGCGGAGTCGTGTCTCGGCGCGGCTTGGCTGGGGCGGGCGGGCGGCATGCCCGAAAGTTAACACCCCGCCTTGACCTTAGGGAACCGGCCCTAGGAAAACCGACGAGCCTTCAGGCCCCGGCCGGACCGATGCTTGCGGCGATCAATATCCGTTGTCGGCGAACATGGCGTGGCCGCCGATGTAGTACCACCAGCCGCTCTGATTGATCGAGAAATAGGGCCGGTAATGCGTGACCTGGCTGGCCGGCAGGATATCGCGGTTGAGACTGTCGAGGAGATAGGACTCGCCGTCGACCGTCACCACCAGCACGGCGTGGTTGAAGTTGCGGTCGGTGTCGTGCACCACCAGCACGCGCAGATTCGCGTCGGGCACGCCGGCGGCGCGCAACGCCAGGTACTTGGCAATGGCGTAGTCCTGGCATTGGCCGCCCTTGGCCAGGAATTCGAAGGGCGTTTCCCAATACACCGGAACGCCCCAATTGCGCTGGGTCGGCATATAGGGCTGGAGGTTCATGACCGCGTTGACGCGTTCGAGCTTGGCGCGCAGCGAAAGCCCGGCCAGTTCATCGATCAGCGCGCGCCATTGGCCCGGCGTGCAGTCCGTGTCCCCTTCCCCGGCGCAGACCCGCGTTTGCACGAGCTCGCGCTGGGCGCGGTCCATGGCGTCGATCCAAGGCAGGAATTGCGCGTTATTGGAGCTGAAGACTTCGCGCGCGCCGTAGATCGCGGACAGGCCGCCGTCGCCGCCGCCGGGCGGCAAATCGGCGCGGGATTGCGGAACGGAAACGACGAGCGCGACCGAAATCGCCGCCAGCAGCAACGTCCAAGGACGGAATATCGTCATAACGGGCTCCCTCATTCGGTATCCCCGCTATCTCTCTGGTTTGTATTACCGAGAGACCGGAGGTTTTGCGTCCCCGGGTTGCCCCAGGTTTGCCGTTTCGTGATGGCGCTCCGCGTGGAACGTCACCGCACTTGTCGTGCGTCTATGATTGAATGCGCTTAACATTAAGAAACCATGTAATCCCGCGCCGCGCGGATGAGCCCTGCCTCTGCGCCCGGCGAACGGTTACAATTGTATGCAAGGCGCGCAACGCGGAGAATAAAGCGCCAGCGCCGGACAGGGATGGGGCCATGGGGCGTATGCGACAAACCGCCGGATTCCCGGGAAAAACGCCGAGAACAACCGCATGAGGACGTGGCTGCGCCTGGCGCTCGACGCGCTCATCCTGTCCGCGCCCGCCTTCGTGGTTTTGGCGGTGTTGGGCTATTTCGGGACGATCGCGCCGCGTTTTGCGTTGCTCGACGCGCTTCTCGTCTTTGTCGGGGTGGCGGCGCTGCTTTATCCGCTGATCGCCGGCCTGGTGGCGTTGACCGACGCGCTCGGCGCCATGGCGGCGGACGCGGAGGCCGTGCCCGAGGTCGGCAGCCGCCACGGCCTGGTGCGGGCGTTGTGGCTGGCGCTCGGCCGCTGGGCGCGCGCATCCAAGGCGGAGTTGCGCTTGCGCGAGGCCGAGCTCAAGGCCGCGCGCTCGGTCGTGGCGGCGCTGCCCGAACCGCTGCTACTGCTCGACCGCGGCCGCCGCGTGGTGCGCGCCAATGCCGCGGCCAACGCGCTTCTGGGCGAACGCATCGAGGGCCGCGACCTCGCCGGCGCGCTGCGCCACCCGGCGGTGCTCAATGCCGCCGACCAGGTGTTGAAAGGCGAAAGCGCCAAGGTGGTCGAGTTTGAGCTTTCGAGCCCGGTCGAACGGCATCTGAGCGCGCATCTGGCGCGGCTCTCGCCGGAGGCCGAGGGCGCGTCCGCCGTCTTGGTGCTGCATGATCTGACCCGGATGAAGCTCGCCGAGCGTCTGCGCGCCGATTTCGTCGCCAATGCCAGCCACGAATTGCGCACGCCCTTGGCGACCTTGGTTGGATTCATCGAAACCCTGCGCGGCCCGGCGCGCGAGGACGACGCCGCGCGCGAGCGGTTTCTTTCCATCATGTGGGAGCAGGGCGCGCGGATGACCCGGCTGGTCGAGGACCTGCTGTCGCTGTCGCGCATCGAGATGAACGAACACAGCCCGCCGACCGCGGACGTTGCGATAGCCGACGTGCTGGCGAGCGCCGCCGAGCCGCTGGAGCCGCGCGCCAAGGCGCGGGGCATGCGCATCGCCGTCGATATCGCGCCGGGATTGCCGCCGGTCATCGGCAACAGCGACGAGCTGATCCAGGTGTTCCAGAACCTGTTCGACAACGCGATCAAATACGGCGCCGAAGGCACGCCGATCGAAGTCGTGGTCAGGCCGTCGAACCGCAACCTGGCCGGCGCGCGGCCGGGCGAAAGGCAGGCGTCGGTGGCGGTGGCGGTCCGCGACCACGGCACCGGCATCGCGCGCGAGCATCTGCCGCGGCTGACCGAGCGCTTCTATCGCGTCGACGCGGCGCGTTCGCGCGCGTTGGGCGGCACCGGCCTGGGCCTAGCCATCGTCAAGCACATCATCAACCACCACCGCGGCGCCTTCGAAATCGAGAGCGAACCGGGCCAGGGTTCGGTTTTCACGGTGCATCTGCCGGCCCATGTGCCGGCGCCTGCCGCCGTCCCGATCGAGGCGAAAACCGGCCTTTAACCCCGAGTCGAAGCCTGTCATAAAACGGCAACACAACTCGCGTAGTCCTGCTGACGCGGGCATTTAATCGAATTCCCGCGGTATTGGCTGACAAGGGGATAAGGCGTGGAGGCGCGCCATCAAGGCCCGGCTGGGGTCATTGCCGTTGCCGGATTGGCGCCGCGCGCGATGCGGCGTCAGCGCCTGGGCGACACGCTGTTCCGCGCCGTCACCCGGGGCTTCGCGCTGTTCGTGCTGCTGCTGCTGGGCGCGGTCATCGCCTCGCTGGCGTCGGGCTCGATTCCGGCCTTCCGCGCCTTCGGCCTGGGTTTTCTGTTCAGCGAATCCTGGAATCCGGTCAAGGACACCTTCGGCGCGTTGCCGGCGATCTACGGCACGCTGGTCACGTCTTTCATCGCCATGATACTGGCGGTGCCGCTGGCCTTCGGCGTCGCGATCTTCCTGACCGAGCTGTGCCCGCCCGTCTTGCGCCGGCCGATCGGCACCCTCATCGAGCTGCTGGCGGCGATCCCCAGCATCATCTACGGCATCTGGGGGCTGTTCGTGCTGGCGCCGATGCTGCAATCGACGCTGCAGCCCGCGCTCATCGGCAGCCTCGGGCAGATCCCGTTCTTCGGCGCGTTGTTCGCCGGGCCGCCCTTGGGTCTCGGCATATTGACCGCGAGCGTCATCCTGGCGGTGATGGTGCTCCCCTTCATCGCCTCGGTCAGCCGCGACGTGTTCCTGACCGTGCCGGTGCTGTTGCGCGAGAGCGCCTATGGCATGGGCGCCACCACCGCCGAGGTCATCCGCAACATCATCATTCCCCATTCGCGGGTCGGCATCGTCGGCGGCGTCATGTTGGGGCTGGGCCGCGCGTTGGGCGAAACTATGGCGGTGACCTTCGTCATCGGCAATGCGCACCGCATCAAGGCCTCGCTGCTGGCGCCCGGCACCACCATCTCGGCCACCTTGGCCAACGAATTCACCGAGGCGGTGGGCAAGCTCTATACCTCGTCGCTGGTCGCGTTGGGCTTGATCCTGTTCGTCATCACCCTCATCGTGCTGTCGCTGGCGAATTACATGCTGTGGCGCATGGGTTCGCAGGACGGGGCCTGAACATGGATTCACTGCTGTACGGCCGCCGCCGCGCCACCAATTTCATCGTCCTGTCGCTGTCCTTCGCCGCGACCGCGGCCGGCCTGCTGGTGCTGTTCCTCATTCTGTGGTCGCTGCTCAGGAACGGCGTTCCCGCGCTCGGCGCCGACATCTTCACCCAGAACACGCCGCCGCCCGGGAGCCGCGGCGGGCTGCTCAACGCGATTTACGGCAGCCTGCTCATGACCGGGGTAGCGACGGTGGTGGGCACGCCGGTCGGCATATTGTGCGGCACCTTCCTCGCCGAATTCAGCCGCTCGAGCCGGCTCGCCATGGCGGTGCGCTTCATCAACGACATTCTCCTGTCCGCGCCGTCGATCGTCATCGGCTTGTTCGTCTACGTGGTCATGGTGGTGCCCAT
>DATNMV010000241.1:0-2414 GCA_035602175.1 Allostellaceae bacterium | reverse complement strand
GCCGCCTACAAGGAGGCCGGGGTGAAGCCCGACGAGGGCTCGCTCCTGGGCTGGGATCCGGCGATCATCCTGGTCGACGCGCTGCGCAAGCTGCCGGTCAACGCCGACGCGACACAGCTGCGCGACTATCTCATCCATCTCAAGGGCGTGGCCGGCGCCAATGGCATCTACGACTACGAATCTTCTGCGCAGCGCGGATTGTCGCTCGACGACGTGCTGGTGACGCGCTGGAACTCGGCGGCCGACAAATGGGACGTGATGACCCAGCCCGGCGCCGGGCTGATCGGCAAGTGACCGCCATGCACAAGCTCGCCATTGCCATGGGCGATCCCGCCGGCATCGGGCCGGAGATCGCGCTCAAAGCCGCGCTCGATCCGCGCGTGAACGCTCTGTGCAAGCCGCTACTGGTGGGCGATGCCGGGGTGCTGGCGGTCCACGCCCAGGCCTGCGGCCTTAAGCCCAGGGTGCGGGAATACGCCGATGCGGCCAAGGTGGATTGGACGGGCGACGGGGTAAATCTGCTGGCGCTCGATTTGAAGCTCGAACGGCCTTTGGCGCTGGGCAAGATCACCGCCGCACACGGTCAGGCCGCGGTCGATTGCGCGCGCGCCGCGATCCAGGCGGCGCTCGCGGGGCATGTCGACGCGGTGGTGGCGGCACCGCAGACCGAAAGCGCGATCAAGGAAGCCGGCATCGAATTCGACGGCTATCCGAGCTTCGTCGCGCGCTGCACCGGCACGCCCATCGACGACGCATTCCTGATGATCTGCTTCGACGACAAGCGCATCGTCCACACCACGCTCCATGTCGGGCTCGCCCGCGCGCTCGAGCTGGTGACGCAGCCGCGGGTCGGGCGGGTGATCGACGCCGCCAATGCCGCGCTCAAGCGGATGGGCATTGTGCGGCCGCGCCTAGCGGTTTCGGGCCTCAACCCCCATGCGGGCGAGGGCGGCATGTTCGGCGACGAGGAAATCACGGTGATTTCGCCGGCGATCGTTGCCGCCCAGGCCGCCGGCATCGACGTCGAAGGGCCGTTCGCCGCCGATCTGATGTTCCACCGCCGCGGCTACGACGCCTTCATCGTCATGTATCACGACCAGGGGCACATCGTGGCCAAGCTCCTGGGCAAGAACCGTGCGGCCGGCATGACCATCGGCACACCGGTGCTGTTCTCCTCGGTGGCGCATGGCAGTGCGCTCGACATCGCCGGGAAAAACCAGGCCAGCCCCGCCGCCATCATCGAGGCGGTGGAACGGCTGGTCGGACCGGTCGCCGCCAAGGCGGCGTGAGATAAATTCTTTGAAAGGCAGCCCATGAAGAAATCCAAGAAATCGAGCCAAAAGATCCGCGCCGCCAAGCGCAAGGGCAAGCTCAAGGCCAAGCGCCGCAATCAGCGGGCGCGCGCGGGACACTGAGTTTTCGCCGGCATATCCGTACGCGCCGGGTCATTGCATAAATTGACGCGACTTGCGTGATTCATTTGCGCCGCGCGCTCATTTTGCCATGCGCAACCCGCAGTTGTTTTATCGGCCGGTCATAACCATCTAAGCGTACATAGGGTCATTGCGAGGATTTGAAATGGCTGCGCCGCTTCCCACCGTCTTTTTGTCGCATGGTTCGCCGATGCTGGCGCTCGACGCCGGCGCGGCCGGCCAGTTCTGGCAGAAGCTCGGGCGCGAGCTGCCGCGGCCGGACGCGGTGCTGGCGGTGTCGGCGCATTGGACCACCGAGGATCCGGCGGTGAGCGCGACCGTGGCCAATTCCACCATCCACGATTTCTACGGCTTTCCCCAGCCGCTCTATCAGATCTCCTATAACGCGCCGGGCGCCCCCGCCTTGGCCAAGCGCGTGACCGAACTGCTCGGCGCGGCGAAGATTCCCGTCGGGGTCGATGCCGCGCGCGGCCTCGACCACGGCGCCTGGGTTCCGCTCAAGAACATGTATCCGCTCGCCAACATGCCGGTGGCCCAGCTTTCGGTGCAGCCGCAGCGCGACGCATCCTGGCATGTGGCCTTGGGCCGCGCACTCGCGCCCTTGCGCCGCGAGAACGTGCTGGTGCTGGCCACCGGCGGCGCGGTGCACAATCTGCGCGAGATGGCGCGCGAGGGCGGTCCGACCCCCGCCTGGGCCAAGAATTTCGATGACTGGCTGGAGCGCACGCTGCTCGCCGGCGACGAATCCGCGTTCATCGACTGGGTTCATAAAGCGCCCGAGGCGCGACGCGCCCAGCCGACGCCCGAGCATTTCCTGCCGATCTTTGTCGCCTACGGCGCGGCGGGCGCAAGACGGAAATCCCGGCAACTGTTCAAGGGCTTCACCCTGGGTAGCATGAGCATGGCGGCCTATCAATTCGCCGCCTGAGGATGCTCGCGGGCGCGGCGCGCCTCATAGGCTTTGAGATTGGCGTAAGCCAG
>DATNMV010000240.1:0-5282 GCA_035602175.1 Allostellaceae bacterium | reverse complement strand
CCCGACGGCGTCGTGTTCGACGTCTCGGAGCATCCCTGGGGCGGCACCGAGCCGATCAAGGAACGCGCGGCGTCGAATGTGGCGCCCAAGCCGAAATTCGTCGCCGCCGACGACTAGAGAAGCAGATCGAGCTTCTCGCCGTGCCGGAGGATCGCCTCGGCAGCTTCGGTGTAGCGTCCGTCGATCCCGTGCAAGACGAGACCGGGCAACAGCCGCGTCGGGCTGGCGCTGTCCTTGCGCGCGTGGACGATGACGCGCTTGGCCGGTGTGCCGGAGGCGGGCCATAACGGCATTACGGTGATGGCGCCGGCGCGGCCCGAAAGCTGCACCAGCAGTGCGTCGAGCCGGTCGGCGCGGTGAATGAAGGTGATGCCGCCGCGCGGCCTGGTCATCGACAGTGCGAAGCGCACCCAATAGGCCAAATTGGCCGAACCCTCGATTTGCGCCCCCGCCTTGCCCGCATGGGGTGGCGGCGTGGCGGTTCCTTCTTCCAGATAAGGCGGATTGGCCATCACCTGGCTGAAGCTGCCGGGCTCGAGCCGCGGCGGCGGGTGCAAGATATCGCCGGCCATCGCCCGCACCCGGCCGCCGAAGCCGTTCAACATGATGTTTTCGGCGGCCAACCGTACCAGTTCGCGCTGCGTCTCGATGCCGGCGACGCGGCATTCGGGCACGCGCGACGCCAGGCAGAGCGAAGCCGCGCCCACGCCGCAGCCGATGTCGAGCACCGCGTCGGTCGCGATCGCCGGCACCGCCGCCGCCAGCAGCACCGGATCGATGGCGATACGATAGCCCTGGACCGGCTGGCGCAGGCGCAGCCGCCCGCCCAAAAGCGCGTCCTCGCTCCATTCCGGCTCCGGTCCGGCGGGGATGGGCGCGCTCATGACAGCTTGTCCGCTTCGGCCAGGAGATCTCGGGCGCGCGTCCATTCCTCGTCCGGCACCATCAGGCGGCGTGGTATGGCGCCGATCGAGCCTTCGATGATGCTGGTATGACGATCGAGCACGACGGTCTCGATCCCGGCCGAGCTCAACAGCGCCTGCAACCAGGACAGCCGGACCGTGTCGTTGGTACGCAGCAGTTCCTTCATCGTCCTCACGGGGAGTGCTATGCTGTCTTCCGGGCCGGGCTTGACCGTCCGGCCAAGCGTTCTATGCTCGCCCCGGGCATCGCGCCCGTCAAGCGAGCATAGCCGGCATAATCAACCGGCGTAATCAACAGGCCTCGAAGGAGGTCACGGGTGGCGTTTTCAGCGAGTGCCAGGGAGGGCCGGGCGAAGCAGCCGGCGGCGCTCGACCGGCTGAGCGGCTTGGTCGCGGCCGATCTGGCGCGGGTCAACGAGCTCGTGCTCGCGCGCATGCAAAGCCCGGTGTCGCTCATTCCGCAGCTCGCCGGCCACATCATCGCCGCCGGCGGCAAGCGGCTGCGTCCCATGCTGACGCTCGCCTCGGCGCGGCTGTGCGGTTATCGCGGCGATCGACACCTGGCGCTGGCGGCGGCGGTCGAGTTCATCCACACCGCTACGCTGCTGCACGACGACGTAGTCGACGCCAGCGGATTGCGCCGCGGGCTTGCCACCGCCAATGCGGTGTGGGGAAACAAGCCCTCGGTGCTGGTGGGCGATTTCCTGTTCAGCCGCGCCTTCCAGCTCATGGTCGAGGACGGTTCGCTCAAGGTTTTGGACATCCTGTCGCGCGCCTCGGCGGTAATCGCCGAGGGCGAGGTGCTGCAGCTCATGACCTCGAACGACCTCGATACCACGGAAGCCCAGTATCTCGAGGTCATCAACGCCAAGACTGCGGCGCTGTTCGCCGCCGCCGCGCGCATCGGCGCGGTGCTGGGCGAGCGCAAAGATACTGAGGAAAAGGCGCTCGAAGCCTATGGCCGCAATCTCGGCATCGCCTTCCAGCTGGTCGACGATATGCTCGATTACTCCGCGCGCCAATCCGAGCTCGGCAAGACGGTGGGTGATGATTTCCGCGACGGCAAGATCACCCTGCCGGTGGTGCTGGCCTTCCAGGCGGGGAGCGAGGACGAACGGCGGTTCTGGCGCCGCGCGCTGGAGGAAGACAACCAGCTCGGCGGTGACCTCGACCACGCCATCGAACTGATGCAGCGTCACGGCACGCTGGTCGCGACGCTGGAACGGGCGCGGCTCTACGCCGAAACCGCGCGCGGAGCGCTCGGCATCTTCCACGATTCGCCGGAACGCCGGGCGCTCGACGAGGTGATCGATTTCTGCCTGGAACGCGGCTACTAAGGCCGAGTCTGCCCAAAGGCCGGTTGCAGCCTGGGGCGGAAAGAGGCTATATCGCGCGCGCCGGAGTGTAGCTCAGCCTGGTAGAGCACTAGCTTCGGGAGCTAGGGGCCGGAGGTTCGAATCCTCTCACTCCGACCATTTCTTCATGGTTGTAGCCCGGTTAACACCCGGGAATCCCCCGAAACGGCCGCTTTTCGACAGGCGGCCGTTTTGTTACCAGGTAAAAACGGTGAAAGACGTCAAGGTTCCGGTGTCGCCCGCGCGCCAGCCGCGCTAGATTAGCCTTCGCGGCGCAGGTCGTGCGGACCGCGAAAGAGGTCGATGATGATGATGCGGGGACGGGACAGCGAGCCCGTCGAGTTGCGGCCCGGCACCGGCGTGCGCGAGGCCGCCAAGCAAGCCGAAGTCGAGCAATGGGCATGGCGCCGGGTGCGTGCGCTGAGGTTGTTTTATACCCACCTCACGATCTATGTGATCATCAACTTCGTCCTGTTCATGATCGATTCAACGACGCCCGGTCCGATGTGGTTCTATGCGCCGCTGGTCGGTTGGGGCCTGTTGCTTTGCCTCCACGCGCTCCACGCCTATGAGATGCTGCCCTGGACCACCCATGACTGGGAACAGCGCAAGGTGCGCGAGTTGATGGAAAAACACCGCCGGGGCCCGATGTGATTCAACATTCCCAACCGCTCCGCCGCCGCGCCGCCCGTGCCCTGGCCGCGGGATTGATGCTGGCCTTGATCGGCTGCGCCGGAACCCAGAACGCTCCCGGCGCCGGCACCGGTTCGAGCGGCGGAAACGGCGCCGCCGCCGTCACCGGCAACGAGCGACAAGCCGATCTCGTGCTCTATAATCGCGTGCTCGACCGGGTGCGCGCCAGCTATGTCCAGCCGGTCAGCGAGGACAAGCTGCTCGCCAATTCGCTCAAGGGCATGCTGACCGGCCTTGATCCCCATTCCGATTACCTGAGCGAGAGCGAGTACCAGGATTTGCTCGACGAGAGCGAGGGCGAATTCGCCGGCATCGGCGCCGAGATCACGCACGACGAAAATCATCCCAAGGTGATCTCGCCGATCGACAACACGCCGGCGGCGCGCGCCGGCCTCAAGCCCGGTGACATCATCCTCCGGATCGACGGCACGATCACCGACGGGATGAATTTGAAGGAAGTGGTCGACAAGCTGCGCGGCGCACCCGGCACCGACGTCAAGATCACCATCGCCCGAATCGGCCAGAAGCCGTTCGATGTCACCATCACCCGCGCCATCATCCACGTGGCCTCGGTGACCTCGCATCTCCAGGCGGGCAACATCGCCTATCTGCGCATCGCCACCTTCGCCGAGAACACGCAGCAGGAACTGGTTCGCTCCCTCGATGCCATGTCGCACGAGGCCGGCGGCCATCTCAACGGCGTGGTGCTCGATCTGCGCAACGATCCGGGCGGGCTGCTTGAATCGGCGGTGCGGGTCGCCGGCGATTTCCTTGACGGCGGCGTGGTGGTCGCCACTCGCGGTCGCGATCCCGAGGACAATCGCGTCTACGACGCCATGCCCAACGGCGATCACGTCAAGGGCCTGCCCATGGTCGTGCTCATCAACGGCGCTTCGGCCTCGGCCTCCGAGATCGTCGCCGGCGCGCTCAAGGACCGCCAACGCGCCGAGATCCTCGGCACGCGCAGCTTCGGCAAAGGCTCGGTGCAAACCATCATCCCGCTCGACGGTAAGGGCGCGTTGCGCCTGACCACGGCGCTCTATTACACGCCCTCCGGCCATTCGATTCAGGGCGAAGGCATCATTCCCGACGAAGTCATCCTGCCGCCGCACGGCCAGCGCGGCGCGGACGGCGACATCGTGCATGAATCCGATCTTTCCGGCGCGCTCCACAATCCTGGCAAGGTCGCGGCTTTGGAAAATTCGCCCGAGGCCAATATCGATCCCATGCTCATCGGCACACCCAAGGATTATCAGTTGAGCGTGGCGATCGAGCATCTCAAGACGGCGTCCGCGCACCACGCCGCCAACGCGGTGCAGGCTCCCGCCCCCGGCAGCCATTAGCCGGATCCGCGCGGCGGCGGCAAGGCGCGTGCTAGACCACGGGAATGTGAACGACGCAGCGGCTTTGGCGCAAAGCCCTCAACCCCTATAATATTGTGATAGCGGGTGGGCACGAAAACCCGCGAAGGAGTTTCTCATGCGGCTTGTGGCGCGGCGGACGATCGCGGTTCTGGCTTTGGTGCTGGCGGTGGGGCTGTTGCCGGCTTGCGCCAACGGGCCCTATCCCGATCTGAAGCCTTATTCCACGGTCGAGACCACCTTGCCGCCGCCCGCCCCCGGCATGGCGCGGATATATTTCTACCGCCTGCTGTCCTATTACGACATCCAGGACGGCACCACCGTCTATCTCAACAACCAGACGGTCGGCTTTTCGCGCATCGGCACCGTGTTCTACCGCGACGTGACGCCCGGCAGCTATCTCCTGAGCGTTCTAAGCCGAGGCGCTTATCCCAACCAGTTCAAAACCATCCAGGTCGCGGCCGGCCAGGTCTGGTATGCGCGCATCGAATCGTTGCTCAGCTGGTCCGACACCGGCGGCGATTTGGGCGGGGGTTCGCGCGGCGCCACCTTCACCGTCAACCTCATCGATCCGGTGATGGCCAAGCAGGAAATCCACAATCTCTCTTACCTGCCGCCGGGCTGAACCGGCCGCGGCGCTTGCCCGGCGGGCCCCGGGAGGATTAAGTCAAGGACATGGACGCTCCGGATGCCTCCCGCGACAATGCGCGGCTTCACGTCAGCACGTTGCTGATCGCGACCTCGCGCGCGCTCAACAACGCGCTGGATCAGCTCGGCTTCGCCGAAAACGACGACCGTGTGATCGAGCATGAGGGCAAGCTTGCCTTCATCGTCTGCAGTCACGATGCCGATTGCGACGATCTGTTCGCCCTGATCACCGAATTGTCCGCGCGCGGCGAGAGTTGGGAGCTGCAATTCCGCATCGACACCGGCGAGAACCGCGCCATCTT
>DATNMV010000239.1:0-8296 GCA_035602175.1 Allostellaceae bacterium | reverse complement strand
GGAAGGGTGTCGCTGGCGGTGGGGCTGACCGCGGCGCTGGCGAGCGCGGTGCTGGGAACCGCGGTCGGCCTGACTGCGGGATATCATGGCGGCAGGCTGGACGCGTTGCTGATGCGCGTCACCGACGGCGTGATCGCCCTGCCCTTGTTGCCGCTGCTGGTGGTGCTGGCGGCGATCGATCTCGACAAGCTGGGATTGCCGGCGGGTTTCGCGCAATCCGACGCCGCCAGCCTTTACCGCATCATCGCGCTGGTGGCGCTGGTCGGCTGGACCACGGTGGCGCGGCTGGTGCGCGGCGCGACCCTGTCGCTGGTGCGGCGGGATTTCGTGCGCGCTGCCGAGGCGCTGGGCGCGCGGCCGCTGCGCATCATGCTGGTGCATATCCTGCCCAATCTGGCGACGCCGATCATCGTCGCGACCTCCCTGGCGGTGGGAGAGATCATCCTGCTGGAATCGGTTCTGAGCTTTCTCGGCGTCGGCATCGAGCCGCCGCTGGCAAGCTGGGGCAACATGCTGACCGGCGCGGAGGACATCATCGCGCTCGCACCCCTGCTCGCCTTTTATCCGGGCGTGCTGATTTTTCTCACGGTGATTTGCTGCAATCTGCTGGGCGATGGGCTGCAACGCGCGCTCGACCCGCGTTCGCGCAGCCGCGTCTAGTCGTCGTCGGAATCCGCCGCCTCGGAATCCGCCCAAGCCGCCTCGTCGATGGGTGATATCTCCAGCCGCTTGGTTTCGGCCACGCGCCAGTCGCGGCGCAGCCGGCCGATGATGCGGCGGCGGTAATCCGGGTCTATAACCACGCGATCCATGTCGAAGTCGGCTTCGGCTTCGGCGTCGGTAAAAACCTGCTGCGGCAGGGCGGCCATCGGCATATCCAGAATGATCGTCGGTGCCCGAAGCATGGGGCCCGAGGCGCTTACGCTACCAGGGGAATCCTGCCGCTTTGTGGGCAAGATTTTGGATAAGCCTGTGGATAAAAGCTGCGCGGTTCTGAACGCGCGTCGCGACTCTTCGACTCACCAGGAGCTTAGCCACCCCCCTGCGACTGGATGACGCAGGCCGGTCCAGGTTTGACACCATCCTTCAACGGGCGGGATATTAGCCGCCGCACGCCAGCCAAAAAGGGTTCGAATCATGCAGCGAGGCAATTCCGCCGCCAGCCGCGACATCGCCTTCCATCTCCATCCCTACGCCAATTACCGCAAGCTTGAACGCGACGGCGAGCTGCTCATCGTCAAGGGCAAGGGCGTCAAGGTGTGGGACGAAGCCGGCAAGGAATACATCGAAGGCTGCGCCGGGCTGTGGTGCACCGCGCTGGGCTTCGGCGAGGAGCGGCTGGCCGAGGCGGCGGCGAACCAAATCCGCAAGCTTTCGTTCTACCATTCCTTCCACCACAAATCGCACGAGGTGGTGGCTGAGCTGGCCGAGCGGCTGATCGGCATGATGCCGGTGAAGATGTCGCATGCGTTTTTCAACAATTCGGGCTCGGAGGCGAACGACACCGCGATCAAGATCATCTGGTACTACAACAATGCGCGCGGCCGCCCGCGCAAGAAGAAGATCATCGCCCGCTACAAGAGCTATCACGGCGTGACCGTGGCCACCGCCAGCCTGTCGGGCCTGCCCAACAACCACAAATCCTTCGACCTGCCGATCGCCGGCATCCGCCACGCCGATTGCCCGCATCATTACCGCTTCGCCCATGCGGGCGAGAGCGAGGAGGATTTCGCTTCCCGGCTGGCCGAGAATTTGGAGCTGATGATCCAGCGCGAGGATCCTGACACGGTCGCCGCCTTCTTCGCAGAGCCGGTGATGGGCGCGGGCGGCGTGATCGTGCCGCCGCGGACCTATTACGAGAAAATCCAGGCGGTGTTGAAGAAATACGACGTGCTGCTGGTCGCCGACGAGGTCATCACCGGCTTCGGCCGCACCGGCAAGATGTTCGGCACCGAGACCTTCGGCCTCAAGCCCGACATCATCACCGTCGCCAAGGCGCTGTCCTCGGCCTATCTGCCGATCTCGGCCACCATCGTCAACGACGCGATCTACCAGGCGATGGCCGATGAAAGCTCGAAGATCGGCATCTTCGCCCACGGCTACACCTATTCCGGCCATCCGGTGAGCTGCGCGGTGGCGATCGAGGCGCTCAAGATCTACGAGGAACGCAACATCCTCGCCCATGTGCAGAAGGTGGCGCCGCGGCTGCAAGAGGGCTTGCGCCGCTTCGCCTCCCACCCCATCGTCGGCGAAGTGCGCGGTGTCGGGCTGGTCGCCGCCGTCGAGCTGGTAAGCGACAAGGCCAGCAAGGCGCCCTTCGATCCGGGCCTGGGCGCGGGCAATCTGCTCAACGCCAACCTCTATAAGCACGGGCTGATCCTGCGCCAGATCGGCGACGCCATGGCGTTTTCCCCGCCCCTGGTCGTTTCCGAGGCCGAGATCGGCGACATGCTGGACCGTTTCGGCAAGGCGCTCGACGACACGGCTTCCGCCCTGGCGCCGCGGCAATCGGCCCCATTGCGGGCCTGACCGGCCCGGACTTTAAAGGGGCGGCTTTAAACCGGCGGCGCTTAAGGGCTATATTCCCGGAGGCGCAACCAACGGGCACGGCGCGGATACCCATGGATTATCAGGCGTTTTTCAAGAATCGGCTGGACGCGCTCAAGGCCGAGGGCCGTTACCGCGTGTTCACCGATCTGGAGCGCCGCGCCGGGGCCTTTCCGCGCGCGCTCGACCATTCGCGCGGCGGCGAGATCATCGTCTGGTGCTCCAACGACTATCTCGGCATGGGCCAACATCCGGCGGTGCTCGACGCGATGCGCGCGGCCACCGACAAGAGCGGCGCCGGCGCCGGCGGCACGCGTAACATCTCCGGCACCACCATCTATCACGTCGCGCTCGAACGCGAGCTGGCCGATCTCCACGGCACCGAGGCGGCGCTGGTCTTCACCTCGGGCTATGTCGCCAACGAGGCGGCGCTCGCCACCTTGGCCTCGCAGATGCCGGGCTGCATCGTGTTCTCCGACGCGCTCAACCACGCCTCGATGATCCAGGGCATCCGCCACAGCGGCGCCGAGAAACGGATTTTCGCCCATAACGACGCCAAGGATTTGGAACGGCTGCTGAAGGAATCCGATCCGGCGCGGCCCAAGCTGGTCGCCTTCGAATCGGTCTATTCCATGGACGGCGACATCGCGCCGATCAAGGAGATCTGCGACGTGGCGCAGCGTTACGGCGCCATGACCTATCTCGACGAGGTCCACGCCGTGGGGCTTTACGGCGCACGCGGCGGCGGCATCGCCGAGCGCGACGGGATGACGAACCGGATCGACGTGATTCAGGGCACGCTGGCCAAGGCCTTCGGGCTGATGGGCGGCTATATCGCCGGCTCGGCGGCGCTGGTCGATTTCATCCGCAGCTATGCGCCGGGATTCATCTTCACCACCTCGCTGCCGCCCGGCATCGCCGCCGGCGCGGTCGCCAGCATCCGCTTCGTCAAGGGCGCGAACGATCTGCGCCAACGCCACCAGGAGCGCGCGGCGCTTTTGAAGCGCAAGCTGGCAGCGGCCAAGCTGCCGGTCATGCCGTCGCAGAGCCATATCGTGCCGGTGCTGGTGGGCGATGCGCGGCTGTGCAAGGAGGCGTCGGACGAATTGCTCGACCGCCACCGCATCTATGTTCAGCCGATTAACTATCCGACCGTGCCGCGCGGCAGCGAGCGCCTGCGCTTCACGCCGACGCCGCTCCACACCGACGAAGATATCGAGCGGCTGGTGAATGCGCTGTCCGAGGTGTGGTCGCGGCTGCCGATCCGCCGCGTCGCCTAGCTCAAATCAATAAATGTGCTGGCCGCCGGTGACGAAGATCTCGGTGCCGGTGACATAGCCCGAATCCGGCGTGCACAGATAGAAGATGGCCGCGGCCACGTCTTCGGGCGTGCCCAGGCGGTGCAGCGGAATCCGCGGGATCAGGCTCTCGGTCTGGGGCGACAGCATGGCGGTGTTGATCTCGCCCGGCGCCACCGCGTTGACGCGCACGCCGAATTCGGCGAATTCCGACGCCATTTCCCGCGTCAAGGCCGAGAGAGCGGCTTTTGACGTGGAATAGGCCGAACCGGCGAAGGGATGGACGGTGTGGCCGGCGATCGAGGTGACGTTGACGATCGCCCCCTTGCCTTTGGCGAGATTCTGCGACAGGCCGCGCGCCAGCGACAGCGGCGTGAAGAAATTGAGCTGGAAGACGTGACGCCAATCGGCGAGATCGCCGTTGAGGCAGCCGAGACGTCCCTCGACCGGGGATTTTGGCGAGATGCCGGCGTTGTTCACGAGCGCGTCGAGCGGCTCGTCGCCGAGATAGTGTTTGACCGCGCCGATGAAGCCCTCGACGGCTTGCGGCTCCGACAGATCGGCGGTGATGTGCTCGGTCCAGTTCGGATCGCGCTTGCATTCGGCCGGCACCTCTTCGCGCGAGGAGGTCACCACGCGCCAGCCCGCCTCGCTGAAGCGTTTCACCGTGGCGTGGCCGATGCCGCGGCTCGCCCCGGTCAGCAGGATGGTCTTGTGGTTGCCAGCCATCGCCGAAGCTTAGGCCCGCGCCGCGGCGAAGGAAAGCCCGGCTGCTCTCACGCGTCGGCCGTCAGTGAGCGGGCCCCGACGGCGTATGCCGTCAATGAGCCGGATAAACCGCGCGCGGCTCGTCGACGCCTTCGGGATCCTGGTGGATGATGATTTCGGCGCGGGGAAAGGCCTCGCGCAGCCGGGCCTCGACCTCGTCGGAAATGCGGTGCGCCTCGGTCAGCCGGATGCCGCCATCCATCTCGATATGGAGCTGGATGAAGGAATCGGGCCCGGCGGCGCGCGTCTTCAGATCGTGCACCGCGCGCACCTTGGGGTGCTGGAGCGCGATGTCGCGGATGCGCGCGCGGTCCTCGTCGGGCAGTTCCTGGTCCATCAGATGCACGACCGCCTTGTTCGCCACCCGCCAGGCGCCCCAGATGATCCAGAGCGCGATCGCCCCGCCGAACAGCGGATCGATGGCGAGATAGCCGAGCTCGGTGGTGAGCAGCAGCGAGACGATCACCGCCAGGTTCAAGACCAGATCGGCGCGATAGTGGAAGGCGTCGACCCCGATCACCAGCGAGCCGGTATGGCGCACCACATAGCGCTGATAGGCCAGCAGCACGAAAGTGACGGCCACGGCGAACACCATCACCGCCAGGCCGACGCCGCTGTTGGTGACCGGCGTGGGATGGAGCAGATGCTGCGCCGCCTGCACCAGCAGCAGCACCGCCGAGCCGGCGATGAAAGCGGACTGGCCGAGGCTCGCCAGCGGCTCGGCCTTGCCGTGGCCGAAACGGTGCTCGCGATCGGGCGGCGCCAGCGCCTGGCGCACCGCGATCAGATTGACCAGCGAGGCGGCGCCGTCGAGCAATGAATCGATGAGACTCGACAAAAGGCTCACCGAATCGGTGGTGAACCACGCGCCGAGCTTCACGATCACCAGCAACATCGCCACCGACAGCGAGGCGTAGGTCGCCCGCCGCATCAGCGTGCCGATGCGCTCGGTGCTTTCCGGCGACGATGCGGATGGGGTCATGGGTATAGCCGCTCGCTCTGCCATCCCTTGCCCGCGCGCCGGTAGAGCAGCCGGTCGTGCAGGCGGTGGGGCCTGTGTTCCCAGAATTCGATCGCGCGCGGCACCAACCGCAAGCCCGACCAGTTGGGCGGGCGCGGCACCGGGCCGGCACCGAAGCGTTTCGCGGCTTCCTGGAAGCGCGCATCGAGCGCGGCGCGGCTTTCCAACGCCGCCGATTGCAGCGAGGCCCAGGCGGCGATCTGGCTTTCGCGCGGACGGGTGGCGAAATAGGCGTCGGCCTCCGTCTCGACGACCTTCTCGATCGCGCCCTCGATCCGCACCTGGCGGCCGAGCGATTTCCAGTGGAACAGCAGCGCCGCGTTGGGATGGGTCTCGAGCTCGCGGGCCTTGCGGCTGTCGAGATTGGTGTAGAACACGAAACCGCGCGCATCCGCGGCCTTCAGCAGCACCATGCGCGCCGAAGGCCCTTCCGCCGAGGCCGTGGCCAGGGTCATCGCATCGGCCTCGGGCTCGCGCGCCTTGGCCTCGGCGTACCAGCGGGCGAATTGCTCGAACGGCATCTGATAATCAATCGCACTCAAGGAAGCCCTCGTTGTCGGGCGCCACCATAAGCCCGCCGGGGAAAATTTCCAGCTTGGGCGCGGTCATGCCGCCGACGACGGGCGGCGCTACGGCGTCCGCGTAATCTTGGCGGCTTGAAGCGTGACCTTCTCGGTCGGCACAGTACCGCCGATATTTTGGATGCCGCTGATCAGGACATTATGCATCACGATGGTGGAGTGATGGCCGGCGGCATTGATGTCATCGATCGATGCCAGAGAGATGGGTTTGCCCGTTTCCGCGGCCGATGAAAGCGCCGGCGAGGATCGATCGGTTCTTTTCGTGATGGTCACCGCGTTCTTGTTCACGCTGTAACCCGAGATCTGGATCCAGCCGGGATGAGCGGGATCCTTCGATTCCCCGGCAATGCCGGTGATTTTCAAATAGATCTGGTTGGCGAAGGCCGAGCTCGCGGTGAAGAGGATCGCGCCGGCGAGAATTGCCGCGCCCAGCCAGAGGGCGCCGCTGCGCGCCTTTGTCGTCCCGAACATGGGCAAACTCCGTTTCTGTTTTTGGAAAGCGAAAGGAGCCGGATTATTCATCACCAACCGGCACCAGGCAAGATCATCACGCCGCCGGGACGGCCGACGCCGGGCGGGCGCCGCCGGCGTCGCGCCAGAACAGCAGCACCATCGCCGCAATGATCCCCAACATGGCGGTTATCACCGCCAGCACGCCGGGCCAGCCCGCCAGATTCCAGGCATAGCCCGGCAGGATCGCGCCGGCGCTGCCGCCGACGTAATAGGCGGTGACGTAAAGCCCGACCGCCGAGGAGCGCGCGAATTGCGCCGAGACCGCGACATAGCTGGTGGCGGCGGTCTGGCAGATGAAACCGCAGCCCGATGCCAGGGTAAGCCCGGCGATGATGACGGCGAGGCTGCCCGACAGGGTGATCGCCAGTCCCACCACCCAGCCGCCGAGAGCGATCAGCGTCAGGCGGCGGCGGCCGAGGCGCCGCACCCACAGCCCGGTGAGCGGCGTGAAGATCACGCCCGACAGATAGACGACGAAGATCATGCCCAATGCCGCCGCCGACAGGCCGAAGGGCGGCGCGGCGAGATAGAAACTCAGATAGGTGAACAGCGCGACGAAATTGAACAGCACGCTGAAACCCACGGCGAAGGTGGCAAGCAGGTTGGGATTGGCCATGTGACGCAGCATGTGGCGCAGCGACGAGGCGAGGCTACCGCTGGGAACGAAACGCCGTTCTTTCGGCAACAGCAAGAGCACGCCCACGGCCGAGACCAGCGTAAAGAAGGCCAGGCCCAGGAAAGCGCCGCGCGTGCCATAGGGACCCACCAACACGCCGCTCAGGAACCGGCCGAAGAAACCGCCGAAGCAACTCGACGACATGTAGACGCCCGCCATGCCGGTGACCTCAGCGGGCGACAATTCGTCGCCGATATAAGCCACGGTGACGACGAAAACCGGCGGCAGCAGCAGTCCCTGGACGAAGCGCCAGAACACCATCGCGTCCAGGCTGTCGGCGAAGGCGAGCATGAGCGTCGGCAGCAGGAGCGCGAACATCGCCGCGGTGATGACGCGCTTGCGCCCCAACAGGTCGGCCACCGCGCCGGTGAAGGGCGCGATCAGCGCGACGGCCAGGGTGGTGGCGCTGATGAGATGGCTGACCTCGACCGCGCTGGCGGCGTATTGGCGCGTGAGCAGCGGCAGCAGCGATTGCGGCGCGTAGAGATTGAGGAAGGAGCAGAAGCCGGCGAGAACGATGGCCGTCGGCCGGGCGAGCGAGCGCATGGCCCGACTCTATCAGGCGGATTACGGCGCCGCTCAAGCGCTTTTCGCGCCCAACTACTCCGGGGGAATAATCCCGGTTAAAGTCGGTCCACAAAGCCGCCGGGGAGGAATTCATGACGCCGCCGTCCAAGCCCAGCTTCGTCCTGGTCCACGGCGCCTGGCATGGCGGGTGGAAATGGCGGCGGGTCGGCGACGCGTTGCGCCAGGCGGGCTACGCCGTCTTCACCCCGACCCTCACCGGCCTGGGCGAACGCAAGCATCTGGGACGCCCCGAGACCGATCTCGAAACCCACATCGCCGACGTCATGGCCACGATCGAATACGAGAACCTCGACGACGTCGTGCT
>DATNMV010000238.1:0-2889 GCA_035602175.1 Allostellaceae bacterium | reverse complement strand
CACCCCCGAAACCGATCCGGGCGTGAACTCGGTCCGCGCGATCTACGCCTATTACAAGACCTACGGCGTCAAGACCGTCGTCATGGGCGCGTCGTTCCGCAACACCGGCGAGATCGAGGCGCTCGCGGGCTGTGATCGGCTCACCATCTCGCCCCAGCTGCTCGAGGCGCTGTCGAAAGAGGAGGGCGAACTCAAGCGGCAGCTCGACCCGGCCAAGCCAGGTCCAGCCCCAGCCAAGATCGCGATGGACGAAAAGACCTTCCGCTGGATGCTGAACGAGGACCAGATGGCGACGGAGAAATTGTCCGACGGCATCCGCCTGTTCGCGCACGATCTGAACAAGCTGAGGACGACGGTTCAGCAGCGGCTGTCGAAAGCGGCCTAGGCAAGGGCTGGAAAAAGCAGGGATTGCGCCGCGCGATTGTCCCGTCGTCTCGGGCGCGGCGATGATGCATAGGCTCGGCCGGTGACCTCGGCGTTCGAGGACGTCGAGCTCGGGCGAAGCAACACGGGCTCCCCGCTCGAAGTCCTGCTCATTTTTCTGAAGCTTGGCCTGACAAGTTTCGGCGGGCCTGTCGCGCATCTCGGCTATTTCCGCCGCGAGTTCGTCGTCCGGCGCGCATGGCTCGACGACCGCGCCTATGCCGAGCTGGTTGCGCTGTGCCAGTTCTTGCCGGGGCCGGCCAGCAGCCAGGTTGGCTTCGCCGTCGGGCTCATGCGCGCCGGATACCTCGGCGGCCTCGCCGCATGGGCGGGTTTCACCCTGCCGTCGGCGGCGGCCATGACGCTGTTCGCCTATGGCGAGGGCGCGCTCAAGGGCCCTGTTGGCGATGGCCTGCTGCACGGCCTCAAGCTGGTCGCGGTCGCCATTGTCGCTCAGGCCGTCATCGGAATGGCTCAGAGCCTGTGTCCGGACAGGGCGCGCGCGACGATCGCCGTGCTGTCGCTGATCCTGATGGCGTTTGCGCCGGCGGGGTGGGCTCAAATCGCCATCATCCTTCTCGGCGCCCTCGCCGGACTCATCGTTTGCCGGCAGGGCGGAGATGCCGCCGGCGCCGCGGCCGAGGCGCCGATCTCCCGGCGCATGGGGATCGTGTTCGCCGGCCTCTATGTCGTTCTGCTCGCGCTGTCGTTCGTTCCGGCGGGCGCGAGCGTCGCGGCCCTGGTCGCCGCCTTCTACCGCTCGGGGGCGCTGGTGTTCGGCGGCGGTCATGTCGTCTTGCCGCTGCTCCGTGCCGCAGTGGTCGATCCGGGCTGGGTCTCCGACAGCGCCTTTCTGTCTGGCTACGGCGCCGCCCAGGCCGTGCCGGGGCCGCTGTTCACTTTTGCCGCCTACCTCGGCGCGGTCGCCAGCGTTGCGCCGGGCGGCGTCGCCGGGGCGGCGCTGGCGTTGGTCGCGATCTTCGCGCCCGGACTTCTGCTGCTGATGGCGGCCTTGGTCTTCTGGCAGGATTTGCGCGCCCGCGGCGATGTGCGTGCGGCGATGGCCGGCGTCAATGCGGCCGTGGTCGGCCTGCTCGGTTCCGCGCTCTATAATCCGGTATGGACGAGCGCCGTTCGGGGCCCGACCGATTTCGCCATTGCGGCGGCGGGCTTTGTCGCCCTGATCGTGTGGCGCGCGCCCCCGCTGCTTGTTGTCGTCGCGACCGCTGCCGCAGCGGTCGCCTTAAGCCTCGCCGGCTGAACCCGGAGGGCCCGCTGCGGCGCGTCAGGCGCGCAAACGGCTTTTCCGAGAATCAGATCGTCTGGCTTCAGGCTTTCTATACGTCTCGGAGCGAGCGTATCGCTGGAGATCGCTGGCAAATCCGGCGCCGACCGATTTGCGGCAAAGGTTGTCGGCGCCGTGATTCACCCCGCGAGCGGCGACCTTGCTCGTTGGCTTGGAACCGTCATCGATGCCATACGCCCTGAACCCAGGCGATCCGGACTGGCGATCCCGCATCGACCAACGATTCACTTCGTTGCGAGGCTTCGCGGCCCTGACGGTGATGCTGGCGCATTACCAGTATAGCGGCCTCCTGCCCGTCGGCTTCCTGCCCAGCGCGCCCGTCTTCAAATATTCGGGGCAATGGGGGGTGATGGTGTTCTTCTTTCTTTCGTCTTTCCTGCTCTCACATTCGCTCGCGTCGGATCCGAATTGGACCGCTCGCCCGCATCGTTCGCTAATCGCCTACTCGATCAACCGGGTCTTCCGCATATTTCCCCTACTTTTCGTGGTCATCGCGCTCACGTTCTGGAATCCGTCATCGTTTTTTCCTTCATCCGTCGGCTATTGGGAGGAGTTGAGACGATCGTTGACCCTCGGCGAGGCGCCAGGCGCGCTCTGGACCATTCCGGTCGAGCTCACGTTTTACCTCTACCTGCCGATCGTGCTGGCGCTGGCGGCGGGGGCGACGCGATCGCGGTGCGGCGCGGCGCTGCTCGGCTCAGCCTATCTCGCCTGGTGCGTTGCGATCGCGCTCGCGCGCCGCAACGGCGCTCCGGCGTCGTTGTGGATGACGCTTGGCTTTCATCATTACGCCAACTCGTTCGTCGGCGGCGTCCTGTTCTACGCGCTGCTGGCGAACGGCCGGATCCGATTTCCGCGCTGCGGCGCGTGCATCGCCTGGATCGCGCCGATCGGGTTGCTCTGCGCCTATCCGTTCCTCTATTTTGCGCTTTTCCGCGGCGACCCTTCGATGGCCGAATTGGCGCGGCCAGGCGCCTGGATATCCTACTATGATGCCGTCTTTCCCATCGCTCCGCTCGTCGTCGGCGGCGTCATTTACGGCTTGCTCCATCCTTCGGCCTCCCCGCTGTCTCGAATTATGCGAACACGGGGTCTGCGAAAGATTGGCGAATTGAGCTTCGGCGTCTACCTTGTCCATATCCCGATGGTCGTGTTCTTCG
>DATNMV010000237.1:0-4355 GCA_035602175.1 Allostellaceae bacterium | reverse complement strand
CCAAGGCGGCGCTGGTCGGGCTGACCCGCGTGGTGGCGCTCGACATGGCGCGCTCGCGCGTCACCTGCAACGCGGTGGCGCCCTTCGCCGCCACGCGCGTGACCGAATCGATCAAGCCGCAAAACCCGGCCCAGGCGGCCTACAAGGAAACCGCGATGAAAATCCCGGCCCAGCCGGTGGCCGATCTGGTGGCCTTCCTCGCCGGCGACGAAGCCTCCGGTATCTCGGGCCAGGTGTTCGGCGCGCGCGGCCGCGAAATCTATCTCTTCTCCCAGCCGCGCCCGGTCGCCACCGCCCTGGTCAAGACCCCCGCCGAACTCGGCGCCCAGATCGAACGGCACCTGGCGCCGCATTTCGTGGCCCTCGAAACCGATCTCGAATCCTTTGCGCAGGCGCCTGTTCTCTGAAATAATGAATCTATAGGTCAATAGATAAATGAGGATCCGCCATGAGCGCCGCCCACGCCACGGTCAAATCGGTCGCCGAGCTCAAGGCCAGTGAGCCCGAATACCAGACCGCCGTGCGCAAGATCGTCCGCAGCCACGCGGTGAACGAGCTTTACGGCGCCCAGGTCTATGACGAGCCGGCGATCGCACTCGCCCCCAATCCCTATCTCAAATGGCTGACCTGCCGCATCGCCATGGAGGAATACGGCCACCATGTCCGCTTCCGCCAATTGGGCGAGCAGATCGGCATTCCCGAGGAGGAGATGACGCCCAAGGGCCGCCGGCCGCTGTCGATCTTCGAGTTCCCGCTGCAAACTTGGGAAGAGTTCTGCGTGGTGAAGCTGTTGGCCGATCTGGCCGAGATCATCCAGGTCGAGGATCTGGCTGACTGCACCTTCCTGCCGCTCCGCAACCTCGCCAAGGTGACCATGCCGGAGGAAATCTTCCATTCGCAATTCGGCAAGGACACCTGCACCGAGCTGGTCAAGACCCCCGCCGGCCGCAAGAAGGTGCAACAGGCGATCGACCGCTACTACCCGATGATGCCCGCCTTCTTCGGCAAGAAGGATTCCGAGAACAACGCGCTCTACCGCCGCTGCGGCATCAAGCAGCGCACCAACGAGGAAATGCGCCGCGACTTCATCGGCCGGGTGAAGGCCTTGGTCGAAGGCCATCTCAAATTGAAGCTGCCCGAGATCGCCGAAGCCGCGTGACCGGCGGCGACGCGGCATCCGGGGTTCTCTCGGCCTTTTTGGCGGAGATGAACCGGATTCCCTGGTTCTCGTCCTGCGGAACGCCCTTGAACGCGGCCGAAACCGGAACCGCCGCATCCTATGTGGCGGCGCTCGGCCTCGGCGAATTGCCGGTCGCCGGCATCGCGGATTGGCGCGATGCCCAAGCCCTGGCGCAGCGCCCGGATTGGAGCCGCGCCTGGTGGGATGCCGAAATCGGGGCCGAGAAGAATCTCCACCGCCAGGGCGCGTTGCATTTCGGCGAGGATGATGTCCTGGCCGCGCTTTCCGAAGTGACCGAAGCCGCCTCGTCCATCCACGATTCGGCCGTCGCCGCCCTCGCCCGCGCCCATCTCCATGACCAGGGCCTGGCCAAGGCGGCCGCGGGCGCGGCGTCCCAGGCTTGCCACCAGGCGGCGCTCGCCCATCTCGCCGGCGCCGGCGAAACCCATCCCTTCGCCCTCAAATTCCGCCTCTTTTCCGGCGGCCGCTGGCCGCTCGGCATTGTCCAGCAACGCTGCTTCGTGTTCTAAATCCCCATGACCCTGACCATCGCCACCTGGAACATCAACTCGGTGCGGCTGCGCATCGGCAATCTCGCGCGCCTCGCCCAGGAACTCGCGCCCGACGTGATCTGCCTCCAGGAAACCAAGACGCCGGACGAGTTCTTCCCGCGCGAGGCGGTTGCCGATCTCGGCTACAAGCACATGCTGATCCACGGCATGAAGGGCTATAACGGCGTCGCGATAGTGTCGCGACTGCCGCTGACCGAAACCCGCAACCAGAGCTGGTGCGAACGCGAGGATTGCCGGCACATCGTCGCCGGTTTGCCCGGCGGGATCGAGCTCCATAATCTCTACGTGCCGGCCGGCGGCGACGAACCCGACCCCGATTCCAATCCCAAATTCGCGCATAAGCTCCAATTCCTCGACCAGGTGTCGAATTATTTCGCCGGCGAAAAAGCGCGCAAGAAGACCATGGTCCTGGTCGGCGATCTCAACGTCGCTCCGTTGGAAAACGACGTCTGGTCGCATAAACAGCTTTTGGACGTGGTGAGCCACACGCCCATCGAGGTGGAGAAACTCAACCGGCTCCAAGCGCGCGGTGGTTTCGTTGACGCGGTCCGGCATTTTGTCCCGCCCACGGAGCGGCTTTACACCTGGTGGAGCTATCGCGCCCGCGACTGGGCGGCATCCGACCGCGGCCGCCGCCTCGACCACATCTGGGTCTCGCCCGCGCTTCAGGGCCGCCTCAAGAAAACCGAGGTCCACCGCGAGGCGCGCGACTGGAAACAGGCCTCGGACCACGTACCGGTCCTGATCCGGATCGGGGGCTGAATGGCGCGCGATCTGCGGCCTTTCTTCGCGCCCAAGAGCGTCGCCGTGATGGGGGCGAGCGAACGCGCCACCTCCTCGGGCGGCGCCGTGCTGCAAAATCTGCGCATATCCGGATTCACCGGCGAGATCATCCCGGTCAATCCCAAAGGCGGCGCGATGTTCGGTTTGACCGTGCGCAAATCGCTGGCCGAGCTCGAGCGCCCGGCCGAGCTCGCCGTTATCGTCATCCGCCCCGACATGATCCTCGATGCGGTGCGCGAGGCGGCGGCGACCGGCCACCGCCATCTCGTGATATTGCCGGGGGGATTCGCCGAGGCCGGCGATGCCGGGCAGAATCGCGACAAGGAGCTGCGCGAACTCATCCGCTGCGAAGACCTGACCGTGGTCGGGCCCAATTGCGCCGGCATCATCCATCTGCCCAAGGGCGCGCCCTATGCCGCGACATTCCTGCGCGACATGCCGCCCGGCCCCAACCGGCACGGCTCGATCGCCTTCATCACCCAATCGGGCGCCTTGGGCGAAGAGGCGATCGCGGCGGCCAAGTCGCAGGATATTCCGCTGGGCTCGCTGGTCTCGGTCGGCAACGCCGTGCAATTGGGGGTCACGGATTATCTCGAATATCTCGGCGCCCAGGAGACGATCTCGGCGTTGCTGCTTTATATCGAGAGCCTCTCGGATAGGACGCGTTTCCAGCAAGTCGCGCGCCGCATCGTGGCGAAGAAGCCGGTGGTGATGCTCTATGGCGGGCGGACAGCGAAGGGCGCGGATGCCGCCAACCGCCACACCGGCGCCGAGCCGCAAAGCGAGGAATCGATAGCGGATTTCTGCCGGCAGGCTTGCCTGCTGCGGGTCAAAAGCCTGCGCCAATTGCTGCTGGCGGGGAAGGGCTTCGGCGGCTTTCCGCAAGGCATCGGCAAGCGCGCGCTCATCCTGTCCAATTCGGGCGGTCCGGGCGTGATTTGCGCCGACGAGGCGGCGGCCCAGGGCCTCGATCTGGTTCCCTTGCCCGCGGCGATGGCCGCGCGTCTGCGCGCCGAATTGCCGCCGGAGGCCGCGGTCGCCAATCCGATCGATCTCTTGGCCGATGCGCGCGAGGAGCGTTTCGGCTTGGCGCTCGAAACCGCGGTCAAGGAAGGCGACGGCGCTTTCGACGCCATCCTCGGCATCCATGTCGTGCCCTTCATGGTCGACGCGGCGCCGGTGGTGGCGCGCATGGCCGAATTGGCGGCGGGCGTGAAGACGCCCTTCCTCTATTCGATGATGGGCACGCTGCCGGGGAAGGCGGAATGGTTCGCCGCGCTCGAAGCCCAAGGCGTGCCGGTGTTCAACGACGTCGAGGCCATGGCCGAATGCGCCGGCCTCTTGGCGCGCTATCCGGCGCTCAAACGGCTCGCGGGCGCTTGACGCCTAACTGGCGCGATAGAGATAGTGGCGGCCTTCGCGCACGCCTTCGGGCGGCGGCAGGACTTCCCAGCCCGGCAGATCAAGCGGCTTCTCGCTCACCACCACGGCGCCGGCGCGCAGGATGGGCGCGATCAAGGGCGCCAGCTCCGCGGCCAGCCGCGTCTGGTCGGTCACCGGGAAGTTGAAGTGCGCGAGCGCGGCGCTGCGCTTCAGCCGGTTCCAATGGAGCGGCAGGGTCTCGCGCGGGTCGCCGGATATCCGCTCGCCGGGCGCGGGCGCATCGGCGGCGGCCGAAACCGGCCCGGCGTCGAACACGATGAGCTCGCGCCGCCGCAGAACTTCGCGCAGATGATCGAAGGCGCTGCCGTCGCCGAAGCCCAATTGCAACGCCGGGCCGGGCAACTGCGCGGCCAGGTCGGCGGCGCGCTCGAGGCAGG
>DATNMV010000236.1:0-4030 GCA_035602175.1 Allostellaceae bacterium | reverse complement strand
GAGCTTGACGCCGACATTGTTGGATATCCCGCCATGGGCCAGCGCCTCGGCCAGCGATTTATAGCTGTCGGGCAGATGGGTGTATTTGCCGACCACGGCGATGGTGACCGCGCCTTCGGGCTTGCGGATGCGCGCCACGATCTCGCGCCAGCGCGTCAGATCGGGATCGCGCGCGTCGAGGCCGAAATGCCGGCACACCTCGCGGTCGAAACCGTGGGCGTGATAGGCCACCGGCACCTGGTAGATGGTGTCGACGTCGAGCGCGGGGATGACGCGCTCTTCCCTCAAGTTGCAAAACTGGGCGATCTTTTTGCGCGCGCCTTCGGGAATTTCGCGGTCGCAGCGGCACAAGAGAATATCCGGCTGGATGCCCAGGGCCAGCAGCTCCTTGGCCGAATGCTGGGTCGGCTTGGTCTTCAGCTCGCCAGCCGAGGGGATGTAGGGCACCAGCGTCAAATGCACATACATGGCGCGGTCGCGGCCGAGTTCGTTGCCGAGCTGGCGGATGGCCTCGAGGAAGGGCAGGCTTTCGATGTCGCCCACCGTGCCGCCGATTTCGCACAGCACGAAATCCTCGCCGTTCAGATCGGCCTGGATCGCCTCCTTAATCGCGTCGGTCACGTGCGGGATGACCTGCACCGTGGCGCCGAGGTATTCGCCGCGGCGCTCGCGCCCGATAACGGTGGAATAGATCCGGCCCGAGGTCAGGCTGTCGCTGCGGCGCGAGGGCACGCCGGTATAGCGCTCGTAATGGCCCAGATCGAGGTCGGTTTCGGCGCCGTCATCGGTGACATAGACCTCGCCATGCTGATAAGGGCTCATGGTGCCGGGATCGACGTTGATATAGGGGTCGAATTTCCGCAGGCGGACGCGGAATCCGCGCGCCTGCAACAGCGCGCCGAGCGCCGCCGCCGAAAGACCCTTGCCGAGTGAGGAGACCACGCCGCCGGTGATGAAGATGAACCGCGTCATGGAATTTCACCATACAGCACCCGGCGCGGCGTGCAAACGGAAAGGCGACTCGGGCCGGGTTTAGCGCTTCTTTAACCATCCATTTTCATGCGCGGGTCTGGCCGCCCGTAAGTCTTCGTTTACGCTTGCCGCTCATCATTCCATCATGCTCCACCCGAGAGGCATCGGCCCCCAAGGCCGTGACGGCGCGGATCGCCTTGCGATCCGCCGCGCTTTCCCAGGCGACCGGGGAACAGCCGCGGCGGCTAGGTCATGACCGCCTCGAGCCCCGCCGCGCCGCCTGCCGCCGTTCCCTCCTTTTTTCGCTCGAGCGTCGGCCGGGGTTTCTATATTTTCGCGATCTGCTGCGCCTTGATGTCGGCTGCCATCGGCGTCGGCTCGTATTCGCTCAGCCTGCATTGGTTCGTGGCCAACAAAGGCGAGGAAAAGGTGACGGCGGCCCAGCTGGTCGACGCCTTCGTCACCGTCTACACCGCGGCGCGCGGCAAATTCATGACCCAGGACGCGCCGGTGCCGTCGAGCTTCCGCGCCCAGGCCATCGACCGCTTCAACCAGCAGCGCGATTCCGCCAGCGCCATGCACCTGCTCTGGGTCGGGCCGCCGAACCGCGAGATTGTTACCGCGCCGAGCGACGACCAGATGAGCGCTGTTATCGCCGGCTTCGTCGGCCAGGCGCAGCCGCAACCGGTCTCGCGCTTCCTCAGCATTCACGACACCCTGACCTTCCGCACCATGTTTCCGGTGATGGCGAGCCAGCAGGGCTGCGTCGATTGCCACAACGAGATACAGGCCGGCCCGATCCAGGCGGGCCAGCAGCCGGCCTGGCATGTCGGCGACGTCATGGGCGCGGCGGTGCTCGACGTGCCGGCCAGCCCGTTCCTGCGACAAAGCAAGATCGAATCCATGATGATCGGGTTCGCGGTGTTTTGCCTTTCGACCGGCATCGGCCTGGTCACCTTCCGTCTGCAATACAAGGAATTCGCGCGGCGCGCGGCATCCGAAGCCTCGCTGCTCATCGCCAAGGAGGCCGCCGAAGAGGCCAACCGCGCCAAATCGGTGTTCCTCGCGACCATGAGCCACGAGCTGCGCACGCCGCTCAACGCCATCATCGGTTTTTCCGAGGTCCTGACCAGCAAGACGTTCGGGCGTTTGAGCGTGGATCAGATGCAGGCCTATGCCGGCGACATCCACGACAGCGGCATTCACCTGCTCGACGTCATCAACGACATTCTCGATCTGTCCAAGGCCGAAGCCGGCAAGCTCGATCTGCGGGACGAAGTGCTGGAGTTGGAACCGCTGATCGATTCCGTTTCGCGCACCATGCAACCGCGCGCGCAAGCGGGGGAAATCACCCTTTCGGCCAAGCTGGCCGCGGAACTGCCGCGGCTTTACGCCGACGAGCGGATACTCCGGCAAATCATGCTCAATCTGCTGTCCAATGCCGTCAAATTCACCCCGCCGGGCGGCCAAGTCGAGATCGAGGCCGCGCGCAATGCCGAGGGCGGATTGTCGATCGGCGTGCGCGACACCGGCATCGGCATGGCCGAAGCCGACATCCCCAAGGCGCTCGAACCGTTCCAGCAGATCGACAACAAGCTGAGCCGGAAATTCCAGGGCACCGGTTTGGGCCTGCCTCTGGTCAAGGCCATGATCGGCGCCCATGGCGGCAGCTTGCATATCGTCAGCGCGCCCGGCGCCGGCACCACGGTCACCGTGACCTTGCCGGTCGAGCGCATCGTCTCGGCCAAATCAACGCGAGAAAACATCCCGGCGCGAAACAGCGCCGCGGCCTGAACCGCCGCGCCGGTCGCGTCCGGCCGGCACCCTAATTAATGATTCGCCTGCGCCGCGCCGTGCCGCTGGCCATGACCCCGATTGTGGCCGCGGCCGCCGTTGCTTTGCCGCTGGCCGCGCGGCTGGTGGCGGCCATGCGAAGACTCCGCTGCCGGACGATGGGCCCCGTGCACCGCGGGAAAGCCGTGATCGGCCACCACGGTGAGCTTACAGCGCGTCAGGGTTTCGATGTCGCGGAGAAATGCGCGTTCCGAGCCGTCGCAGAACGAGATCGCCACGCCGTCGGCGCCGGCGCGCGCGGTGCGGCCGATGCGGTGGACATAGCTCTCGGGCACGTTGGGGATGTCGTAATTGAAGACGTGGCTGATGCCGTCGATGTCGATGCCGCGCGCGGCGATGTCAGTCGCCACCAGAACGCGCACCTTGCCGTCGCGGAAATCGCCGAGCGCGCGCTGGCGCGCCCCTTGCGACTTGTTGCCGTGGATGGCCTCGGTCTTGACGCCGCCGCGGGCGAGCGCTTCGGCGACCCGGTTGGCGCCGTGCTTGGTGCGGGTGAAGACCAGAGCGCGCGTAATGCCCGTGTCTTTCAAAAGAGACGCCAGCAGCGCGCGTTTGTTGCCGGAATCGACGAACATCACGCGCTGATCGACGCGCTCGACCGTGGTGGCGGCCGGCGTCACCTCAATCCGCACCGGATCCTTGAGGATGTTGCCGACCAGGCGCTCGATTTCCGGCGGCATGGTGGCCGAAAACAGCAGCGATTGGCGCTGCTTCGGCAATGCCCCGGCGATGCGCCGCACGTCGTGGATGAATCCCATGTCGAGCATGCGGTCGGCTTCGTCGAGCACGAAGACCGAGAGCCCGTCGAAACGCACATGGCCCTGCTCCTTAAGGTCGAGCAGGCGTCCCGGTGTCGCCACCAGAATATCGATGCCGCGCCGGAGCGCATCGACCTGGGGCTGTTGGCCGACGCCGCCGAAGATCACGGCAGTGCGCAATCCGAGATGTCGGCCGTAGGTGCGGAAGCTTTCGGCGATCTGGAGCGCGAGTTCGCGCGTCGGCGTCAGGATCAGCGCCCGCATGGAGTTGCGTGGCGCGGCCATACGCTGCGCCGACAGGCGTTGCAGAATGGGCAACGCGAAGGCCGCAGTCTTGCCGGTGCCGGTCTGGGCGATGCCCAAAAGGTCGCGGCCGAGCATGACGGACGGAATGGCCTTGGCCTGGATCGGCGTCGGGGTCGTGTAGCCTTCACGGACGAGGGCTT
>DATNMV010000235.1:0-3360 GCA_035602175.1 Allostellaceae bacterium | reverse complement strand
GATCCGCGCGCGTTGCGCTTTCTGTGCGATCTGGCCGGCGCCGACAAGGTGGTGCTCGGCTCCGATCATCCGTTTCCGATCGGCGACGACAGTCCGACGCTTGTGGTCGAGCAGGCTCCGCTCGGCGATTCCGAGCGTCGGGCCATCCTGGGCGAAACGGCGAAGCGGCTTTTCCATCTCTAGGATGCTTGCGGCCTGATATAATAACCGGGCAGGGAGGAATTTTCGCATGGACGACGTTACCGATCGGCGCCGCGCGCGCGGCCAGGGCGCGGGCCCGGCGCGCGACTTCCAGGAGCATCTGAAGGCGCTCGACGCCAAGGGCTTGCTGGTCCGCGTCGACCGGCCGATCAACAAGGACACCGAGCTGCATCCGCTGGTGCGCTGGCAGTTTCAGGGCCGCGTTCCGGACGACAAGCGCCGCGCCTTCCTCTTCACCAACGTGGTCGATTCCAAGGGCCGCAAATACGGCATGCCGGTCGCCGTCGGCGCGCTCGCCGCGTCGCGCCAGATCTACGCCATCGGCATGGGCCGGCCGGAAGCCGAGATCGGCGCGGCCTGGATGCAGGCGATTGCCAACCCGATCATGCCGGTGCTGGTGAATCAGGCGCCCTGTCAGGAAGTGGTGGTGAAGGGCGACGCGCTCAAGCAGCCGGGCGGCGGTCTTGCCGCCCTGCCGGTGCCGATCTCGACGCCGGGTTTCGACGCCGCGCCCTATTTCACCATGACGCTGTGCATCACCAAGGATCCCGAGACCGGTATCCGCAACGCCGGCACCTATCGCGCGCAGTTGAAGGCGACCGACCGGCTCGGCGTGCGCATGGCGACGCGCATCGGCGGCGCTGGCGGTTACCAGCACTGGCTCAAGCACCGGGCCCTCAAGACGCCGATGCCCATCGCCATCGCGCTAGGCGGCGCGCCGGTCGTCGTCTTCACCGGGCCGCAGAAGCTGCCGATCGACATGGACGAGATGGCGGTGGCGGGCGGTCTCGCCGGCGAGCCGATCCGGATGGTGAAATGCGTAACGGTCGATCTCGAAGTGCCGGCCGACGCCGAAATCGTCGTCGAAGGCCTGATCGATCCCGAACTGCTCGAACCCGAAGGCCCGTTCGGCGAAAGCCACGGCCATGTCGCGCTCGAGGATTTCAACATGTCGATGCAGGTGACCGCGATCACCCGCAAGAAATCGCCCGTGCTGGTTTCGATCGTGAGCCAGGTCACGCCCAGCGAGTCCAGCACCATCAAGAAGGTTGCTTACGAGCCGCTCTTCCTTGCCCATCTCCGCGACGTGCTCGGCATCCAGGGCGTCAAGCAGGCGGTGATGCACGAACCGCTGAGCGATCTCCGCCCGATGATCTTCCTTCAGTTCGCCAACGCCACGCCGCACACCGAAATCTGGCGCGGGTTGCAAGGCGCGGCCACGCTCAAGGGCGATTGGGGCAAGGTCGTGATCGCGGTGAGCGAGGACATCGATCCCTTGAGCACCGACGCGGTGCTGTGGTCGATCGCCTACCGCTGCAACCCGATCGAAGACATCCACATCATGCCCTATCGCTCGCGCGGCCACGCGCCGAAATCCGGTCCGCGCAATGAGGAATCGACCTTGATGATCGACGCCACCTTGAAACATCCGATGCCGCCCCTGGCGCTGCCCGGCAAGGAATACATGGAGCGCGCGCGCAAGATCTGGGAAGAGCTCGGCTTGCCCGCGCTCAATCCGGTGCCGCCGTGGCATGGCTATTCGCTCGGCGACTGGAGCGAGGTGTGGGAACGCTATGCCCGTCGCGCCGTCGCCGGCGACTGGGAAGAAAGCGGCCGTGAAACATTGCCGCGCAAGCGCGGCGGCCTCACGCCCGAGACGCCGGTGCGAAGCGTCGAGAACCCGCCGAAAAAATAGAACTTCAGCTTTTCGCCGCCTTGGCCATGGCGATGACCTTGGCGCGGTCGAAACTGTTGATGTCGTCGATCAGCGCGTTGGTGTAAAGCGGCTTCAAATCGTCGATCTTGAGTCCGATGAAATCGGCTTCGGCGCGCCATTCCGCTTCCCGAATCGAGCCCATTTTGGCGCCCGGATAGGGCGGGCGGTAGAGTGTGATGCGCCGCTCGATCGATTTGACCGTGCGCTGCACCGCTTCTTCCGGCGTCACGTCGCGCGGCGCCGTGCCCGGGAACATGTCGAGAAAAGCGCGCGATCCGGCGGCCGGATTGGCGAGAATGTATTCGGTGGACATGGCGATCGAGCGGCCGAGGGCGACGCAGGCGGCGCGGCTTTTCTCGATGTAGTCGCGGCGCGCGGCGATGAAGAATCCGCCGATGAACGGGACATGCGCCGGCCGCGGCAGATAACGCAGGGTTATGCCGGCGGCCTCGATGGTGCCGAATCCGGTGTCGAAATAGGCCAGCGCGTCGATCACCTCGCGGTCGAGTGCAACGCCCGCGCTGACGCCTTCGCCGACCACGATCCAGGACACGTCCTTGTCGGGATCGATGCCGATGTTCTGCAACACCTCGCGCGTCACTGGATAATCGGTTGCGCCCAGATTGGAGACGCCGATCTTTCCGCCTTTGAGATCCGCATAGGTTTTTATCGGTGAGCCGGGCTTCACCGCCACGTCCCATTTGTAGGGGTAGGTGTATTCGTAAAAGCAGGTGATCGGCGGCAGCTCGCCCTTGGCGAAAAGGGGTAGCGCCACCGAGGGGCTGACCACTCCGAACTGGATATCGCCCTTGTCGAGGCCGATGAAGACGCCGCTCAACGAGCCCAGGGCCATGCCATTGAGCTGGTAGCCCCGCTCGCGCATGAATCCCAAGCGTTCGCCGATCATCACGTTCATGAAAGTGGCGTTGAGGATTTTGAGCCCGACGCCGAAATTGAGCGTCGGCAGGTTCTGGCCCTGCGCCCAGGCTGGACCGCCCAGTGTCGCCGCGGCCAGCCCCGACAGGATCGCCTCGCGGCGGGTCAAATGCATCGCGTTCTCCCCCTGTCGCTCAGGTCTTTTGCCGGGCGGTCCAGTGAACAATACGCCGTTCGCAGACGCGAATCATCAGGTGCAAGGCGATGCCGACGGCGCCGAGCAAGATGAGCGCGGCGAACACGCTGGCCACGTCGGTCACGGCCTGAGCCTGGACGATAGTGACGCCGATTCCCTGCTGCGCGCCCAGGAACTCGGCGACGATGGTGCCGAGAATGGCATAGACCATGCCCATGTCGAGGCCGGCGAAGATGTAGGGCGCGGCCGAAGGCAACTTGACGACGCGATAGGTCTCCAGACGCGAGGCCGAGAGCGCGCGCATCAGCTCGAGCCGTTCCGGCTCGGCCGCGTGAATGCCGGTGAAACTGTTGACCATCAGCGGAAAGAA
>DATNMV010000234.1:0-12151 GCA_035602175.1 Allostellaceae bacterium | reverse complement strand
ACTTCCACAACGCAGCCAAGCCAAGGACATATGCGCCAAAACTCGGCTGTCTTTCCGGTGCATATCATCGTCAATTCGGCATCGGGCCAAAATTCGTGGCAAGCGCGAACGAAGCCCATGCGGATGACCTGATCGCCGAGGGCATCCAAGGAAACTATGCCTATCCGCATCAGCGTTTTTCCTTGGTACCGGTCACGGCGCAAATTGCCCTGTTCTTTGAATAGGAGCCGCCTGTCCTGCGATGTCAGCCGCGCCCGTGGCGGTTATGGCTTGGACGGCGCGGGCGGCGGCAGACCGCTATCCATCGCGCCGATGCCAGCGATCTTGGCCGTCACCCGCACCTTACCGGCCTTTTCGAAGGTGAGGGTGATCGGAAAGCTCGAGCCTTCAACCAGCGGCTGTTTTAAATCCATCAGCATGACGTGGTAGCCACTGGGCTTGAGCATGGCTGTCGCGCCGGCCTTGACGTCGATCCCCGGCACCGGACGCATCATCATCACGCCGTTCTCCAGGCTCATGCTGTGAATTTGCGCCTCGCCCGCCACCGGCGTCGCCACGCCGATGAGCCGGTCGTCGGTCTGGCCCTGGTTGACCAGCGTCATGTAGGCGGCGCCGGTCTTGGCGCCCTGCGGCGTGGCGCGGGCCCAGACATTCACGGCCTGAACCGCGGGCGGGCTGCCGGATTGCGCAGCAGATGGCTCGGCAAGGAACGTCACGAGCAATCCGATGGCAGCTATTTTGCAAAACATGCCGCGGAGCATAGGACTCACTGCCGGCGATGGGTAGCGAAGAAGGTCAGGATTTCCTCGGCGGTGGAAATCGTTCTACCGCCCCCGGTCGAAGGAAATATGTCGCCCGGCCAGTTGTGGTCGCCGTTCACGATCTGCCACAACACCACTTCGCTGTTTCCATCGCAGTTGCCATAAACCTCGCGCTTCAGCGTCGTGCCGTCGGTGTCGGCGATCTTGGGTTTGGGATCACAGCCGTCGCTTGACGCCCAGAAAGATACCGCGTCATCGACCGACATCTTCCAACGATGAGGAAAGGGCAAGAGTGGCGAGGAGCCGCCCTCGTAGAGGATAAGGAGATCCTTGCGTCCGTTGATGATCATCACCGGCACCGGCATCTTGGGCGTGGGGATGAGATATGATGTGTCGTCGCGGGTCAGGCCGCCGATCGCCGCCGAGACCGGCGCCACGGCGGCGAACCATTCGGGATGCATGGCGGCGAGTTGATAAGTCAGCATGCCGCCATTGGATATTCCAGTGGCATAGACCCGGCTGCGGTCGACCGGACGACGCTGCGCCACGTCATCGATCACCGCGCCGACGAAACCGATATCGTCGACATGGCGGGTCACCGCGTCGCCGCAACAGATCTGCGCGTTGAAAGTGCGCTGCGGCGGATTGCCGCCTTCACTGCCATCGGGATAAACCACCAGCATACCAAGCTTGTCGGCCGCGTCGGAAAGGCGCGATTGGTTGGCGAAACCCCGTGCGTCGTCGCCCGCGCCGTGCAGCGCGATCACCAGCGGCAGCGGGCCATTGCCCGCGCCACGCGGCACGTGCACGTAATAGTCGCGATCGAGGCCCTGCCATTGGAGCGTGACGAGCACATCCGCCCGCGCCGGCGCGGCCGCGAGCAGGCAAATGACCAGCGGAACGGCGGCAACCCTCATTCGGCGCCCGCGAAGGCGCGCTCCACGGTGGAAGGCTGCTTGCGCTTCCACGGCGCCGCTTTGAACCAGGCGACGCCATAGGCGATGGCGAAAAGCAGGCCGAAGCTCGCGCCATTGACCGCGAGCTGGATCGGCGCACCGGCACCAGCATGGTCGAATACCATGCCGCCAACATAGGACAGCACCATGCCCGAGGCGAAGATCGCTATCGCCCAGGCGGCCAATCTCATAATTATCTGCATAATAATCCTTCTTGCGCCCTTCTGTAGCAAATCGCCATGGTGCCGGCCACGAGCCGCGATGTCGCACCTAGTTCACATCGGCGCGAGCGAAGCCGGCGACGCGCTTATATTGCTCGGAAAGGTTGCGCAATTCGTCCTGACTGATGAAGCGGCCGAGATCGTCGAAAGGCTTGTCGCCGGTTAGCTCCGCCACCTTGATGTTGATGAAATCGGGCGGGTTGGCGCGGTTGGCGAGGACGATCTTGGAAGTCGCCGGACGGCGTATCGCCTCATAGGCCTTGAGCGCCGTGGGCCGGTCGCCCGCTTCCGCCAATTTATCCGCCAGCACGCGCGCGTCGATCAGCGCCTGGGCCGCGCCGTTGGAGCCGCGCGGATACATCGGATGCGCGGCGTCGCCCGCCAGCGTCACCCCGCCGAAGCTCCAGGAATCGACCGGATCCTTGTCGACCATCGGATACTCGAGCAGCACCTCGGCACCGCGAATCATCTGCGGAACATCGAGCCAATCGAAGCGCCATTCCTTGAAATGATCGAGAAAATCCTCGATCCGTCCCGGCTTGTTCCAGTCGTTCTTCTCGGGCTTGCCGGACTGGATATTGACCACCCAGTTGACGAGTTGCCTGCCGTCGGAAGATTCGGCGATGGGATAGAGTACCATCTTGCCGCCGTGAATCGAGCCGACACGCATGTAGCTGTGGCCGGTCAGGATCGGTTTCATGCGGGTGACGCCGCGCCAGGAATTGATGCCGCCGAAGGCCAGGTCTTCCCGGGGATAGAACTGGCGGCGCACGGCGGAATTGACGCCGTCGCAGCCGATGGCGATCGCGCATCCGACCGGCGCGCGGCCGCGGAAACGAAGCCGGACGTCCCGCCTCTCCTGCTCGACCCCAATGCATTGATGACCGGTGACGATGCGGTCCCCGCCCAGGCGGCTGACCGCCGCGCGGTAGAGGATCATGTGCAGCTTGCCGCGCGGAATGCCCAGCTCGGGATAAGGATAGCCCGCTTCCCGCCCGCGCTTTTCCTTGTAAAGCAATTGACCGAAGCGGTTGAAGAAGCAGCTCTCGCGCATCTCGATCGCCGCCGCAATCATCTCGCCGTCCAATCCCAGCGCCGCCAGCTCGCGCATGGCATGCGGCAAGAGCGTGATGCCAACGCCCAGCTCCTTCAGTTCGGGCGCGGCCTCGTATATCCGGGAGGGAATCCCGCGCTTGTGCAGATTGAGCGCCAGACTCAGCCCGGCAATGCCGCCGCCGACGATCGCGATCTCTTCGGACGCAATCACTCCGGGCTCTCGCGCCAGAAACCCAGCGCCTCCTGTCCGGCACGGTCGGAATAGCTGAACAGCACGGTTTCGCGCGCGGCGGTCAGGCGATAGGGGCACCAGGGCGGCACCACGAACACGTCATGCGGCGCGAAGGCGAATTTTTGTCCGCCGGCCTCGACCGATCCCTCACCCTCGGCCACGGCGAAGACCGTGCCGTCGGTGCTGCGATAAATCCGCCCGGCGAAACCCGCCGGCAGCAATTGCATGAACACCGCCATGGTCGGGAAAGGATGCTTGCCATTGGCCGGGTTGGCATAGCGCAGCCGCGCGCCATGCGCCGGGTGAAGCGCCTCGTGCCGGGCCACATGGTCGAGCGCCGCCCGCGTCCGGTCATAGGGATAGCGCAGCAGCGGCGAGGCGGCGCCGTTGGGCTGATCGACCGGCAGCAGATTGGCGCCGTAGAGCGCGGCAGCGGTGCCCTCGGCGCGGAAATTGGGCTGGCTTTCCGCGGGGTAATCCTCGCGGAACTGGGCGCCGAAGAAACGGGCGAAGGGCGTATCGAGCCCGTCGAGCCACACCACCGGATTGCCGCCGGGATTGCCGTGATCGTGCCAGGCCCAGTTGGGCGTGACGATGAAATCGCCCGGCGACATGGCGACGCGCTCGCCGGCGACATCAGTATAGGCGCCTTCGCCTTCGATAATGAAGCGGAGCGCGCTCGGGCTGTGGCGGTGCGAAGCCGCCACTTCGCCCGGCAGGATCACCTGCAGCCCGGCATAGAGCGAATTGGTTATATAGGTCGTGCCCTTGAGGCTGGGATTTTCCAGCACCAAAACCCGGCGTTCCGCCGCCTTTTTGGTGATGAGCCCCGCCGCGCGCATCAGCAGCGGCCTCAATTCAGCGTAGCGCCACAGCGCCGGCACGCAGGGACTACCCGGCTGCATCGGCGTGGTTCGTTCCCACAGCGGCATCAGGTTGAGCTTGCCGATGTCGCGCGAGAATTGAGCGAGTTCGGGATTGACGCCGGCAGGCAGGCTCATGGTTTCGATTCCTCCGCCGCCATATTAACCGCGCGACACCGGCTTTGCAGCCTCCGGCATATGCCAATTACGCATACTTGGTTTCGGCTGGAATGGATTAGCCTTGCTGTCATGGCCGAAGACATCGTCATCCCCGCCCACCGCGCGCTGCCGCGTCCGTGGCACCGGGCGGCGGCCGGGCTGTCGGCGTTGCTGCTCGGCATCGGCTTCTCGCGTTTCGGCTTTGCGCCGCTGATCCCGGCCTTGATCCAGGCGCATTGGTTCGGCGCCGCCGACGCGGCTTATCTCGGCGCCGCCAATCTCATGGGCTATCTCATCGGCGCGGCGGCGGCGCACCGCCTGGCGCAACTTTTACCACCCGTGGCGTTGATCAAGATCTCGATGCTGGCGGCGGCGGCGTGTTTTTTCGCCTGCGGCTTTCCTCTGGGCTTCGCTTGGTATTTTCCGTGGCGGCTTTTGGCGGGCATCACCGGCGGTCTGCTGATGGTGCTCGCGCCGTCGGCGATCCTGGCGGAAACGCCGGTCGCTAAGCGCGGCCGGGTGGCGGGCGTGATCTTCACCGGAGTTGGCGCCGGCATCGCGCTCTCCGGCACGCTGGTGCCGTGGCTGGTGCAATGGGGATTGCCCGCGACCTGGTTCGTTCTGGGATTGGCCGGGCTGGCGCTGACCGCGCTGGCCTGGGGCGGCTGGCCGCGCGCGGCGGTGATGTCCACCGCCCAGAAAAGCAAGCACGCCGCCCGCCCGCGCCTGACCTTGGCGTTGATTCTGCTGATCGCCGCCTACACAAGTTGCGGCCTCGGTTTCGTGCCCCACACCGTGTTCTGGGTCGATTACATTGCCCGCTTCCTCGGCCGGGGCCTGGCCAGCGGCGGCTTCTATTGGGTGCTGTTCGGCTTCGGCGGGGCGGTCGGGCCGATGCTCGGCGGCCTCCTGGCTGAGCGGCTGGGTTTCGCGCGGGGCTTCGCCTTGGGCCTGCCGGCCCTGGCGGTTTGCGTCGGATTGCCCGTTCTGTCGTCGCAGCCGGTTTTTCTCGCCATCTCGTCTTTCGGCACCGGCGGCATGGGGATGGGCATGGTCGTGCTCGGCTCGGGCTGCGCCGGCGAACTGGTGCCCATTGAACAACAACGGCAGGTTTGGGGCTGGATGACGGCGACCTATGCCGTGACCTATGCCGGCGGCGGCTATGCGTTGTCGTTCCTGTTCGCCCGCACCGGCTCCTACGATCTGCTGTTCGCCGTGGGATCGGCGGCGATGCTGCTGGGCGGATTGCTGGCCTTGCCCGGCGCGCTCAGGCCACAAGCGCGACCGCGTGGCGCAACGCCGCCAGGAATTCCTCCCGCCAGGTGATGACGGTGTTGCGCGAGACGACGTCCATCATCGCCTGCCAACGCTCGCGGCGCTCCTCGAGCGACATGGCGAGGCCGCGATGCAGCGCCGCGGCGATGTCGTCGACGTCGATGGGATTGACCAGCAGCGCGGTTTCGAGTTCGCTGGCGGCGCCGGCGAAGCGCGACAGCACCAACACGCCGGGGCGCTCCGGATCCTGCGCCGCGACGTATTCCTTGGCCACAAGGTTCATGCCGTCGCGCATCGGCGTAACCAATCCTATCTGCGCCAAGCGGAAGAACCCCGCCAGGGTCTGGCGCGAAAAGCTCTTGTTGACGTAGCGCACCGGAGCCCAATCGAATTCGGCGAACTTGCCGTTGACGCGGCCAGCAGAACTCTCAAGTTCGCGCCGCAACGTGCGGTATTGCCCCACCTCGCTGCGCGAATGCGGCGTAATCTGGAGATAGCTGAAGCGACGGCGCTGCTCCGGATGCTGGGTCAACAGGCTCTCGATCGCGTCGAAGCGGTTGGGGATGCCCTTGCTGTAATCGAGCCGGTCGACGCCGATGATCAGGCTGCGGTCGGCCATGCTGTCCTTGAGACGGCGGGCATCGGGCGAGTCGACCGCCTTGCGCGCGAAAGCGACGAAACCGGCGGTATCGATGCCGACCGGAAAGGCGCCCACGGCGACGCGCCGGCCGAAGGCGGTGATCGCTCCGTCGCCGTGCTCCGAATCCTGCGCGATGCCGGCGACGTAATCACGGAAGGCACGCGCGCCCTCCTCGGTCTGGAATCCGATCAGATCGTAATGGCACAGCGCTTCGACGATATCGTCCTTGCACGGCAATACGACGAGCACATCGGGCGGCGGGAAGGGCGTATGCAGGAAAAAGCCGATGCGGTTCCCGGCGCCGAGCTTGCGCAGCTCCCGCCCGAGCGGAATCAGGTGGTAGTCGTGCACCCAGACGATATCGTCGGGCTGCAATAACGGTTTCAGTTCACGCGCCAGACGGGCATTGACGTCGAGATAACCCTGATAGTCGCTGCGCCGGTATTCGACCAAGCCGAGGCGGAAATGAAACAGCGGCCACAGCGTGCCGTTGGCGAAGCCGACGTAATAGGCATCGTGCTCGGCGCGGGTGAGCGGCACGGTGACGTAAGTCACCTTGCCGGCGGCGAGGGTTTCGGGCGGCGCATCCGGGGAAGGGGATATCCGGTCGCTGCAGCCGAACCACAGGCCGCCATATTGCCGCAGCGTCTCGCGCATGGCGACGGCCAGGCCGCCCGCCTGCGCGGCGCGGTCGGTCGGCAGACTCACGCGATTGGAAGCGATCACGAGCCGCGCCAAAATGCCTCCTCCCAGCTCTTGCTGAGCCGCATGGCCGAGATGATCAGCCCGACCATCGAATAGGTTTGCGGAAAATTGCCCCAGAGCTCACCGCTCGCGGGGTCGATATCCTCGGCGAGATAGCCCAGGCGATTGCGGCGCGCCAGCATCACCTCGAAGATCCGGCGCGCCTCGTCCACGCGCCCCACTGCGGCCAGTGCATCGACGTACCAGAAGGTGCAGACGGCAAAGGCCGTGCTCGGAACGCCGAAATCGTCCTGCCCCGCATAACGCATGAGATAGTCGCCGCGACGCAGCGTGCGCTCTATCCGGTCGAGCGTACCGAGGAAGCGCGGGTCATCGGCCGCGACGAAGCCGATCTCCTGCAACAGCAGCAGGCTGGCGTCGACATCGTTGCCGCCGAAGCTGGCGGTGAAGCTGTTGAGTTGCGGATTCCAGGCTCGTTCCAGAATTTCACCGTGGATACGGTCGGACTCGGCGCGCCAGAAATCGCACCGCTCCGCCAAGCCCAGCACGCGGGCAATACGAGCCAGCCGGTCGCAGGCCGCCCAGCACATCACGCTCGAATGGGTGTGGACGGCGAGAAAATTGCTGCCGCGGTATTCCCACAGGCCGGCATCGGGCGCGAACGCCACCGAAATCGCCTTGGCGCCCACGGCTTCGAGCCGCCGAAACAGGCCGGCATCGCCTGGACGCGGCAAGCGGCGATCGAAGAACATCTGCGCCGCCGCCAAAACGACGCTGCCATAGACATCGTTTTGCGTCTGGGTTTCGGCGAGGTTTCCGATTCGCACCGGCCCCATGCCGCGATAGCCGGGGAGATTGGGCGCGACACTCTCGGGCAGATTCTCGCCCGGCACGATGCGGTAGACCGGCTTCAGGTTGCCATCCACCTCCGTTGCCGCCACGTTGGTGATGTAACGGATGAAATCCTCCATGGTGCGGGTGGCGTTGAGACGATTCAACGCATGCACCACGAAATAGGCGTCGCGCAGCCAGCAATAGCGATAATCCCAATTGCGCACGCTGTTGGGCGCCTCGGGTATCGAGGTGGTGAGGGCGGCGACGATGCCGCCGGTTTCCTCGAAATTGCACAACTTCAACGCGATGGCGGCGCGGATCACCGCTTCCTGCCATTCGTACGGCACCGAGAGGTAGCGCACCCACTCGATCCAGTAATCCTCGGTACGGGCATAGAAGGATTCGCCGAGTTCCGAGATCGAGGCCGAGAGCTGTTCGTCCGGGCCGAGCACGATGAACATGGGCGCGTGGAGCGCGAACCATTTTTCCTCGACGATATAGGACACCGGCGCGTCGGTGGTGACGCGCACCGCGCTGCCGGCGGCGAGATAGCGGATATGATTGCTGCCGGGAACCGCCTCCGGCGACACCGCGCCGTTCCCGGCGCGCGGCCGGATACGGATGCGGATACGCGCCGAGCCATTTATAGGCTCGATGCGGCGGATCAGCATCGGCGGACGATAGATGCGCTCGAACTGACGGAAGCGCGGCGCGAAATCGGTGACGCGCACGCTCTGGCCGTCGGCATCGGTGAGCACGGTCTCGAGGATCGCGGTATGGCCGACATAGCGCTGGGATGATCCGGTGTGGCGCTCGATCTCGGTGTCGAGGAAGCCGCCCGCATCCGCGCCGTTTCCGGCGGACCCGCCCAAAAGGCTACAGAACAGCGGGTCGCCGTCGAGCCGCGGATAGCAGCACCACACGATGCGTCCGGCGCGGTCGATCAGCGCGGCGAGGTAGCAATTGCCGATGACGCCGAAATCGAGATTCGGGGTTGCGGCGATCATCGAGCGTCCCCCGACGCGCGCGTTTCCGGCGCGCCGGCCGATTGGGATAGCCACGCTCGGAATTCGGCCGGCTGAGCGACGCGCAGCAGCGCCAGACTCTTGCCATCGCCGCCGACGCGGATGGCGATGCCGTGGTGCCGCAACGCCGCGGCAAAGCCACCCTCATCGGTGATGTCGTCGCCGGCGAAGACCGGAATCCGGCCGCGGAAAGGCGGCTCGCCGAGAAACCATTCGACCGCGCTACCCTTGCTCACCACGGTTGGCCTGAGATCGAAGCCGGAACGGGAATCCATCACCACGATCCCATCCGCCTTTCCCGCCAAATCGGCCAACAGCACCCCGAGCTCGCCGCGCGACCCCGGCGCCTCGCGGCAATGCACGGCGAGGCTTTGGCCCTTCCACTCGATCTGGATGCCGGGCCAGGCAGACGCGAAATGCTCGAGCGGCGCTCTGAAAGGCTCGAAATCGACGCCACACTCGACGCGTTGCACCTGTTCTTGCGCACTACGGCGCAGCTCGGCGCCGTGCTGGCCGGCAGCGGGCAGGAGGAGCGGCTTGAACAACCGGTCGACGCTGGCGATGGTGCGACCGCTGACCAGCGCCAACGCGCCGCCGAGGCGCTGCGACAGCGCCGTCAGCACCTCGCGCAGGCCCGCGGGCACGCGTGCGCCATCGGGCCGCGCCGCGATGTCCAGCAGCGTGCCGTCGACATCGAGGAAGAGCGCCCAATTCCCGGCGATACGCGGCAGTGTTGCGGACATGGCAGCGACCTCCCGGCGCCGGCCTATAGCTGGAAATCCCCGATTAACTGAAATTCAGACACAGGTGAGCGGCGGAATTGAGGCACGATCGCCACAAAAAAGCCCGTTACGGCGACTGCCCGCTCCGGGGTGATGCTGCGTCTTGGAGTGATACAAGTCCGGAAAGCGGCGAGCAATGGTAGCGTCAGATCGAGGCACTGATTCGCGAATTTACAATTCGTGGCAGGCGGCGGAGCCTAGCTTCAGGCCTACTCGACATGATCGAGATGAAATCAAAGATTGGTAGCGGGGGAGGGATTTGAACCCCCGACCTCGGGATTATGATTCCCTTGCTCTAACCAACTGAGCTACCCCGCCACCGTGGGCCGGATATAGATAGCGCGGCCCGACGCGTCAAGCGAAGGGGTTCACGCGGTGCCGGCCGATTCCTGCTGCGTCGCGCGTTCGCTCTTTCTGAGCTTGACCGAGGCCGATTTGAGCTGGCCGCAGGCGGCGAGAATGTCGCGGCCACGCGGCGTCCGGACCGGCGAGGCATATCCCGCGGCATTGACGATGTCGCCGAATTCCGTGATCGCCTCCTCCGTCGAGCACTCAAAGGGCGCGCCGGGCCACGGGTTGAACGGGATGAGATTGACCTTGGCCGGGATGCCGGCGAGAAGATTCACCAGTGCGCGCGCCTCGGCCGGGCTGTCGTTCACGCCCTTCAACATCACGTATTCGAAGGTGATGCGGCGCGCATTGCTCGAGCTCGGATAATTCCGGCAGGCCTCGAGCAACTCCTTGAGGGGATATTTCTTGTTGAGCGGCACGATCCGGTCGCGCAGCTCGTCGGTCACGGCGTGGAGCGAAATCGCTAAATTGACCGCGAGCTCCTTTCCCACCCGCCCGATCATCGGCGCCACCCCGGCAGTCGAGAGCGTGATCTTGCGCTTCGAGACCGACAGGCCTTCATGGTCCATGGCGATTTTGATCGCCTTGGCGACGTTGTCGTAATTATAAAGCGGCTCGCCCATGCCCATGAGCACGATGTTGGTGAGCTGGCGGTCGTCCTGGGGCGAAGGCCATTCGCCCAGATCGTCGCGCGCCACCATGATCTGGCCGACGATCTCGGCAGCATCGAGGTTGCGCACCAGCCGCTGGGTGCCGGTGTGGCAGAATTTGCAGGTGAGCGTGCAACCCACCTGCGAGGAGACGCACAGCGTGCCGCGGTCCTCTTCCGGAATATGCACGCATTCGGCCTCCTGCCCGTCGGCGAAGGCCAAAAGCCATTTGCGCGTGCCATCGATGGAATGTTGCGCCCGCGCTGTCACCGGCCGCGCCACCGCGTAACGCCCGGCCAGCTCTTCGCGGAATTTCTTGGAAAGCGTGGTCATGGCGGCGAAATCCCGCTCGCCGCGGTGATAGATCCAATGCCACAGCTGACGCGCGCGGAAAGGCTCGGCGCCCATTTCCTTCATCTCGGCCGCGAGCTCCTCGCGGGAGAGGCCCACCAGATTCTTGAGCGTGTTCATGATGGGAAGAATATAGGGCTTGCCGCTTGTCGTTGCAGCCCCTGCCGCCCGAAGGGCGGCAAAATCTTAAAGGGCGCGCAAACCAAAAGGATCAGCGCTTGTAGTTACAACCCTTGTCTATGGCCGAAAGCGCGGCCGAGAAGCCGTCGAGCGCGTACGTGTCGATGCTCGCGGTGCCGCGCGCCGAAATCGCTTTCAGGGTCGCGTTGCGGCCGCGGGCCAGCGCTTCGGCGATCGCCTTGTCGGTCGGCGAATCGGGTGCCCAGGCCGCATCCTTTTCGACGAAGAGCTGGTATTTCTTGCCGTCGATGTTGAGTTCGGCCTTGCTGCCGTCCTTGGCGGCATAGCCCAGGTCGAAGGTCACGACGTTGAAGGCCTTGTCGCTCAGGCGATGGGCGATCACCGCGTCGACGCGCGTCCGCGTGGCGCCCTGCGGCAGGCTTTTGGCCGGATGGCCGACCAAATAGCAGGTCTTGCCGCCCTTGTCGGGATAGCTGTAGGCGGTCCAGCCCTTGGCGCCGCCGAGCGACGTTGGGCTGGCTGGCGGCGGCGGCTTGTTTGGTGCGGCGGTCTGAGCCCATGCGGGAAATGCGGTGGCGAGACAGGCCAGAACGGCGAGCCCGCAAAGGCGTCGTTGCATGACAGCAACATAGCCGGGGTAAATCGCCGTGCCAATCGCGGCGAGCCGGTTTTGTAAAGGAACGCGACGGCGGACCGCGCGATATGACGATGAATCAATCTTCGAATCGCGCAAAATCCCTCGAAAGCCGCCGCGATAACGGTTTATGATGGTCGAGCCTTTGGGGGGATACGGGGAGGCGGCATGAGCGTCGTCCGTCAGGCACGATTTGAAGATGCCCAGGCGATCGCGAAAATCGAGATCGAGACTTGGCGCGCGACCTATGCCGGGATGCTTCCGGATCGCGTGCTGCTCAACATGTCGGAGCGCCGCCAAATCGCGTCCTGGGCAAGCTTCCTGCGCCATCGGCCCGAAGATGTCTGGGTGGCGCAGCATCCCGAATTGGGCGTGGTCGGTTTCGGCAATTGCGGCACGCAGCGCGACGGCGCGGTCGATTACACCGGCGAGGTTTACACGCTCTATGTGCTGCCCGACATGCAAAGCCGCGGTCTGGGGCGCGAGTTGTTGCGTGCGCTGTTTCTCCGGCTCGA
>DATNMV010000233.1:0-3773 GCA_035602175.1 Allostellaceae bacterium | reverse complement strand
AGACAGGATGGTATCGGCGTCGACCGCGGCAAAATCCCGTTTCGGCACGGCGGCGATGAGTGCATCGACGAAGGCGCGCGGATGGACGCGCGCAATGTCGGCCAGATCGGCCGCAGGCGCCTGGCGATGGCCGAGCTTGGCGAAGGCCGGGCCGGACAGGCCGTCGAGCACCGCCCGGAGACGCGCGGGCGATTCCGGATGGTGGCTGCCGGGGTCGTGCGCGAGACAGGCCTTGTGGGTTAAAAGCAGCGTGGTCATGGTCCTACACAGCAATTGGCGTTCGTGACTTCCGGAAAGTGTCGCATAACCACGCCGGCCGCGCCAATGACACAGCGCGGGGGCTTGTAGCCGGGCGCGCCGCGCAGTAGCAGTATAGCGTCCGCGCCCAAGGCGCGCGCGGGGTTGATATGATCGGTGAACGGTTGGTCGGCGTGATACGGATACGGGCATTGGCGGCCGGATTGTGGGCCGCCGTCTTCCTCGTCGTCTTCCCCGGTGGAACGCCCGGCGCGAAAGAGACGACCATCACCGTCCATGCCGGCAAGGCCGACAGCCCGAATTACGCGCTCGCCAAGCAATTCGCCGAGGCCCTGGCCGTGGCCGGGAACGGCGCCTTCACCCTGGTGGTGGAGGAAAGCCAGGGCTCGGTGCAGAACGTCATGGACGCGCCCGCCCAGAACGAGAATTACATCTTCACCGCCTCCGCCGGCGTCATCGCCCAGGCGCGGCGCGGCGACAAGCCGTTCGATCCAAATCCGCATTACGACGAGATCCGCGCCCTATTCCCGATCCCGGCCCAGACCATCCATTGGATCGTGCGCCGCGATAGCGGCATCAAGACCCTCGCCGAACTGGCCGGGCATTCGCTCGTCGCCGGCAACAAGGGCAGTCTGGGCGAGCGCGTCACCGAGGAGACGCTGCAGGCGCTGGGCATCGACAAGGCGGTGCAGTTGATCGACGCCGACCTGGCCGGAGCGCCGGCGGCACTGCAGGCCAACCAGGTCAACGGGCTGGCGCTGACCGGCAGCTATCCCCTGCCCGCGGTTACGTCGCTCGCCCGCGCCACGCCGATCCGTATCCTGAGCCTGCCCCAGGCGCTCATCGCCAAGATTCGCGCCGTCGACGACAGCGCCGCCGGGATCGTCATCCCAAAGGGCACATATCCCGGCATCGATTACGACGTCGTCACCCTCGCCATGCCCGCTGGCGCCTATACGACGCTCAACATGAGCACCGCCACGGCCTATGCGCTTACCAAGGCGTTCTGGTCGCAGCGCTTCGCGCTTGCCAAGAAGAACCCGGCATGGGCCGAGATCGTGCCTTCCTACCTGGCTTCGCTCGGCGTCAAGCTGCACCGCGGCGCGCTGCGCTACTATTCCGAGGCCGGCATCAAGGTGCCGGCGGCGCTTTACTGACGAACGCAAACGCCGCGATAAAAATTGCTGCCCAGCCGAGAATGAACAACGAGCCGCCGACCGGCACCGCCCGGGCCAGATCCGGCGAGAAACCCGCCGCCAGCAGCCCGAGGCTGCCGCAGAACAGCACGATTGCGCCGATGAAGCACCATGCCGAGGCTGCGAGGAACACGCGCGCCGTGCCGCGCCGCGTTTGATTCCACAGCGCCGCCAAGCCCAGCAACGCCAGGGCATGGATGAGGCCGTAACGCGCCGCCGTGGAAGCCAGATCGACGCGCGCGGCGTCGAAGGCAAGCAGATGGCGCGCCGCCGCGTCGCCGCCGACCGAAACCGCGCCGGCCAGCCCGGCGAAAGCGAGAACGAGACGCTGCATCTTGCCTCCTTGGCACGGCGTGACAGAGCGCGCTATAAGTTGGCACGGGTTGCCGGTCAAGGATGCATGCGGCGATGAAATTCTTCAACAAACTCCGCCGCATCCGAACCAAGTCGCAGCAGGCGTTTTCCGCCGACTATCCCGATATCGAGGAGCCGGATTTTCACGCGGCGCTGGCATTGTGCCGACAAGCAACGATGACTTCGGTCGAGCGCCTCTATGCGCTCCATAACGCCGTCCAGTACATCGTGTCAGCCGGAATTTCCGGTGCCTTCGTCGAATGCGGCGTGTGGAAGGGCGGCTCGGTGATGATGATGGCCCTGACCCTGCGTAAGCTGGGCGTCACCGACCGGGACATCTTCTTGTTCGACACCTTCGCGGGCCCGCCGCCTGCGGGCAAGGAAGACACGGATTTCACCGGTGTCAGCATGGCGGCGCTCGAGACCCAGGGAGTTACTTGGCCGCGCAGCCCGGCCAGCGAGGTACAGACCAATCTGGCAACGACCGGCTATCCGATGGAACGCTTTCACCTGATCCCTGGTGACGTACTGCAAACCATCCCCCAATACGCGCCCCGGCACATCGCCTTGCTGCGGCTCGACACCGACTGGTATGAATCGACGCGCCACGAGATGGAACACCTGTTCCCGCGCGTCGGGCCGCGCGGCGCGGTAATCATCGATGATTACGGCCATTTCCGTGGCGCCCGTCAGGCCGTGGATGAATATTTCGCTCGCCATGCGACACGCCATTTCCTGCATCGCATCGATTACTCGGCGCGGATGTTGATCAAGACGTGACGACGGCTTTACTTTCCGCTGCGCGTTAAGCCGGCCCCGTTTTCTGCCAATGGTTGGCGGTCGCGACCGCCGACGTGACCGCCGACAACATCGCCTCGGCCACGGCGGCATTGCCGGATTCGGATAAATGGGCGAAGTCGATGTAAACCGAGTCGGTCCGATCATCGAACATCGCCGACAGATCGACAATGTCCGGCGCACCGGCCAAGGCAGGATAGTGGCGGTATGCGGCGATGACCGCGTCACAAAATCGGCGCCGCATGGCGGTATCGACCGCCCGCCGGCTTTCGAATTTCTTTTCATCCGCAGATTTGACGCTTTTCGTCGCCAGCACGGGCTCCCAGACGAAGACCGCCTGAAATCCGTATTCCCGCGCCAAGGCCCGCACCGTGCGCACATTCGCCGCATAGACGGCGGCGACGTCGCGGGCCAGGGCGGGAACGAGACTTTCCGTCAAGGCAACCCGCGGCGACCTAGCCAATCCGCCAGCCCATTTAAGTCCGGTCCATTCCCGGATGCGCCGCATGAGGCGGGGAAAAGCGCCGGCGAGCCCGGCGCGGACGAGATCACCCAGCCGCTCTGGCGCAAGCAGATTAAATTCTGCGCGCCACCGTTCCTCTCCGCGGATCGCATCGGCGCGACTCTTCCACTCGGCAGAGAACATGTCATTGAAGCCATCATAGAAGACGACGACCTGTGGCACGGTGCCCGACTTCAGCAGTTGCTGCAGCGCGATCACCTCCTGGGTGCATATGTAGGCAAGCTGGCCGTAATTGGTGACGGCGACGCGGTGGCCCATCTCGGAAAGGCGCCGTTGAAGTACGGCGGGCACGGTCCATCCATCCCGCACGCCGACACCAAAGGCGGTCGAGCCGCCAAAGCAGAAAATGCGGAGCGATTCGCCGCCGGCCTCGGCCTCGCCGGGTGTCACCCGCAATCCGCGCTCGTCGACGGTGATATTGTCGCTGCGGAAGGATTGCTGCCGCCAATGCACGAAAGGCGCCCAATCCAATCCGGTCGGCTGCTGCATGGGCGCGGACGACCGGTCATGGCGTATTCGCCGACTCAATCGCTGCAGCCCGGTCACGCCGAATTCCAGGAACAAGACCAGCAGGACGAGCAGCCCCACGACATCCCAGAGCATGGCTAGGAAACTCATCGGAAAAGCCCGGATCGCCATGCGGC